>JACQEL010000381.1 GCA_016200595.1 Deltaproteobacteria bacterium | reverse complement strand
CCCCATAAGCAAAACGGCCAGAACAAGGATGGCATACCAATAGAGACGAGCGGCATCCATGCCGAGGGTCCACGGAGATTGCCGCTGCCCATGCTCATTCTCCCACGCCATCACTACCGCGGTCACATTATCTTGATGAGGTTTCTGCTTGGCCAGAGCTTTGTGTACGAGCGCTTCAGCCGCTTGCTGCGGGTGACCACCCAAGACCACCGACATCTCGGTTTCAGCGAGCGTTCCGTACAATCCATCGCTGCATAACAGGACGCGGTCACCGGCCTGCAACGGCAGTGGGGTCGCGCTCATATCAATCCTGGTAAGCGGCTCCACCCCAAGGTAGCTTGTCAGGCTGTGGCGCTCAGGGTGACGCTCGGCCTCCTCCTGGCTGAGGTCACCACGCTCAACCGCGCGTGCCAACTCTCCGGCATAGGCGTGATCGGTCGTGATTTGCGCGAGCTTTCCCTGGCGATAGAGATAGAGACGACTGTCGCCGACAGATACCCAGTGCAATTGTCCTTGGTGGATGACTGCTGCAACCATGGTCGTCCCAACTTTGTGGCGCATTTCTGCTTCTTCTGCAAGTTGCAAGATTTCGCCATTGGCATGGTAAAGGGCTCGGGTTAACGCCTCGGGAATGGCTTCGTCCCGCGATTTCTCTTCGTACGCCGCCAGCATAGTCCGAACAGCGCGTTGGCTGGCTTGCTGGCCCATTGCCATTCCGCCCATACCATCGGCGACAACCGCCAGTACTCCCCCATGGGCGACGAAGGTTGCCTCAGCGATATTGGTGAAGGCAAACTCGTCTTGCTGTTCGTGTCGGTCTCCGATTTGCTGCGCGTTCCCAGGAATCACCCGCATTTTTCAGCCTCGTCTCTGAGCGAGAAGCCGAGCTTAGTCCGTCCGAGTAACAAGACATCATCCGTTTGTAGCTTGTGTCGTCCACTAATCGGCACCCCGTTCACGAGCGTCCCCCTGAGCGCGCCGAGATCACGAACGAACACCAGCCCGCGTTCACGCCTCAGTGCGCAGTGACGTGCGGCAACGTCGCTGATCCCACGCTCCTGAGCGTGACCAAGAGACGTGGCAAGTATAGCCAGCGTCAAAGCAACTCCCCAGCATAACCGCACCATCGTCTATCCTCCTTTGTGAGTGAAGGATTGATGAGCGCTCCAATTATACAGAACGGAGCAAACCCAGCAAGAAGATTGTCCGTTGTAGAGCAGAGACAAATATCCGGACCTCGCCAAGCAGCAGATTGACCTTCCCATTGTCGTTTTTCATACGTCTCCTCCCGCGAGAGAACTCACCACCAATGAAGAACTATACAAGAGAAGATCCCACAACTGGCTGCATGCGTGTACGAATGTCATGTGGCTCAATTTAGCCAGCGCCGATAACGTCTACTTCGCCATAAAATTGCTTGATTAGGCAATGGCTCTAGTAGGGTTCTTCTACGCCCCTTGTTGCTCCATTCCTTAGAGTGTGTCTGCAAACCGGGCAGCCTCTGTCATTGCGAGGAGCTGAAGGCGACGAAGCAATCTCTCCTACACGCAAAGATTGCTTTGCTCCGCTCGCAATGACTTGGTACCCGAAGTTTGCAGACACGCTTTTAGCCAACAATTAGCCAACGGCTCTGTAACTAATATGGCTCAGAAAGGCGAAAGCCTCGAAGGTATTCAGCCTTCAAGGCTTTCACAGGTTGCGGGGCTAGGATTTGAACCTAGGACCTCGAGGTTATGAGCCTCGCGAGCTACCGAGCTGCTCCACCCCGCGCAGGAGGGAAAAGAAAACGACACAGCGCGCTGTGTCGTTGGCAGCTTTATGTACAGGCAGGGGCTACCGAAGTCAAGACGGGGGAGCGCCTAAAGCTGCAGCAGTCTGTTTGAGAGCGCGAATCTCCAGCGGCGTGAGCAGGCGGTAGGCGCCCACTGGTAGGCCACTCAGCGCCAGCGGACCGAAGCGTACCCGGATGAGTTTCTCGACCGGGTAGCCAACCGCTGCGCACATGTGCCTGACTTCGCGGTTGCGCCCCTCGCGCAAGGTCAGCTCTAACCAGGCCTTCGTCTCACGCTGACGCAAGATCTGCACTGTCGCCGGGGCCGAAACAGTGCCGTCTTCTAAGCGTACTCCTTGGCGCAAAGCTTGTAACGCCGCCAGAGTTGGCACGCCACTCACTTTGGCCTGATACGTGCGCGGCAGCCGATACCGCGGATGTAGCAAACGCTCAGTTAGTTCGCCATCATTGGTGAGCAGCAACAGGCCGGAAGAAGCGTAGTCGAGCCGTCCGACCGGGAAGACTCGCTCGTGCACGCCCTGCAGCAGCTCGCGGATGGTCGGACGACCCTCCGGGTCTTTGAGCGTGCTCACTACGCCGACGGGTTTATGCAACAGGAAATATAACGGCCGAGGAGGAGAGCCAAGAGGTTGGCCATCGACCAGAATGTGATCATGCCGGGGGTCCGCCGTCGTCCCCAGACGAGTGACCGTCTCCCCATTCACCTGGACTCGTCCCTGCTGAATCAGGACCTCCGCCGTCCGGCGCGAGGCCACTCCCGCTCGACTGAGAATCTTGTGGAGACGCTCCGCTTGCGTCGGTTTCGCCATAAGGATTGACCGTAGGTTCATGAAAATCAGGCAAAGGTGGTAAGTTGGTTAAGTCGCTGAGGCCAAACAGTTCGAGGAACTGCGGCGTGGAGCCATAGACCCAGGGTCGGCCGGGAACATCCTTACGCCCCATGACGCGGATGAGTTTTCTGGTCAATAACGAATTGAGCACCGCATCCACATTCACTCCGCGCACCGCCTCGAGCTCTACTTTGGTAATCGGCTGACGATAAGCAATGATCGCCAGGGTCTCCAGCGCGGCCCGACTGAGGCGACTGGGCTTCTCGCGCAGCAGTGTTTTGACGTAATCAGCGTGTTCCGGGGCCGTACGCAATTGATAGCCACCAGCCACCTCGCAGAGAATAATGCCTCGCCCCGGAAGAGCATACTCCTCACGCAGGAGCGCCAGCGCGGCTTTCATCTCAGCCTGGATGACACCGATTATCTCTGCCAGACGACGGAGAGATAGGGGCGTCCCTGAAGCAAACAATAAGCTTTCGGCAATAGCTTTGATCTCAGGGGTCGTCATAGTTGTTCCAGCGACTCAGGCAGTGGCGCATCGGCACTGACTGCCAGATTAATCACAATCGGCCCAAACAGCTCTTCCTGATGGAGATGAATCATGTGGGTGCGCACCAATTCCAGGATGGAAAGAAAGGTCACCAAAATTTGTAGTCGCGTTGCTCCAGCAGGGAACAGGTCGCTGAATAGCGCTTGAGTCCGCTCGCGTAAGGTGTCCAGCACCAAACAGAGCTGCTCGCGCAGAGAGACCTGTTCGAGGATCACTTGGTGGACCACCTCAGGCGCGGCACGCTTGAGCACTTCTTGCAGCGCATCGAGCAAGTCTCCCAGGGAGACATCATAGACGACATCGGCCTCGGTCTCCGTGTCGTCGAGCAGCGGCGCACGGACGAAGACATCGCGCTCCAGCAGGTCTCGCTGGTTCAACAGATCTGCGACTTCTTTGAAACGCTGATATTCAAGCAGTTGGCGAACTAACTCTGCACGTGGGTCATCCCCCTCTTCCTCGTCGCTGGTTTCGTCTCCAGGCAAGAGGAGACGCGACTTCAGATGTAAGAGGGTCGCGGCCATCACCAGATATTCACCGGCCACATCCAGATCAAGCTGCTGCAGGAGATCCAGATACGCCAGGTACTGATCGGTGATCGTCGCTACGGGAATGTCAGCGACCTCGACCTCGTTTTTCTTTACCAAATGCAGTAAGAGGTCGAGCGGCCCTTCAAAAATATCGAGCTTTACACGATAGGACATAAGGAAACCCCCCACCCCTCAACACTCACCCATGCACGCCAGTTCCTTATCATAAAAGCACATGTAAGAGGAACGTCGTCATCGGATGGAGCACTTGATCGAGAACTCCGCTTGCCAGCAGCACCATAATGATCAACATGCCATAGGGCTCTAACCGCGCCAGCGCCAGGGCGGAGGTCTGCGGCAACAACCCGGTCGCGACACGCCCCCCATCAAGCGGGGGCAGCGGCAGGAGGTTGAACACCGCTAGCCCGACATTCATCAACACGCTGTACTGCGCCATCCGTGCGATGAGAATTAAGTTGCTGGTGAGGAATTCGTTGTCCGGGACTGGCATGGTTAGCAATAATCGTACGACTATTGCCGAGAGCCCAGCGAGCACTAAATTCATGGCTGGTCCTGCCAGCGCTACCAGCACCATCCCGCGGCGGGGATTGCGCAACTGGAGAAAATTAACCGGTACTGGCTTCGCGTAGCCGAACAAAAATGGCGCGTTACCAAAGAGGAGCAGCAAGGGGAGGACAATTGTACCGAAGAGATCGACATGGGCGAAGGGATTGAGTGTGAGCCGCCCTGCGCGTGCGGCAGTCGAATCACCCAGGCGATAGGCAACATACCCATGCGCCACTTCATGCAGGACTACCGCCGCTAAAATCGGCACTGCCCACAGCGCGAACCGTTGGACATAAGGGGCGATTGCTTCCATCGGCGTCAGTGTACAGCCTCCTCAGTAGGGAAACAAGGCAATCCCCTGTAGGATTGGCGCAAGTGGGTAGGGGCGAAGCATTTGCTCCATACAGACCAACGCCGTGGGGGAGCCTGACACGCAAATGCTTCGCCCCTACGGTGGACAGGCGCTAGGGTCGGGTGTACCAATCTCTTGCCTCCTGGTTTAGTAGTCTGCCATGGTGATTTTGACGGATGTCATTCTGAGGAGCCCTTCGGCGGAGCCTGTCCTGAGCATCGTCGAAGGGCTCAGGATAAACTCCGCGACGAAGAATCTCGCCATCAATCTGTCGTCTCATGAGATTCTTCGCCTCCGCTGCGCTGCGGCTCAGAACGACAACCCTTCATTTTCATCGTGAAGAAGTACTAGTGCGCAGGACTAGCAGATCAATCTCTTTCCAGGTAGGAAAGAGGTATCCCACTAAGGAGGCGGTTGCTATGGAACGACTCCAAGTCTATCACAATCCCGGCTGAGGACAGTCGCGTGGAGCGCTCGATATTCTGCGTGAGCGCGGCGTCGAGTTCGACGTTACCGAATATCTGAAAACGCCTTTGGATCGAGCAGGCCTTGAGCGGGTCATGGACCTGCTGCCCAATCCACCTGCAGATCTCGTACGCAAAGACAAGAATTTTGAGGCGCTGGGCCTCAATGCTAATGACTACGTGACCCGCGAGGCTGTCATCAATCTGTTACTTCAGCATCCCGTACTGATGCAGCGACCAATCATCATTAAAGGACAAAAGGCGGTGCTTGCTCGGCCGTCGGAGAAAGTACTGGAGCTGCTATAAGAAGTGATCAGTTGCCAGTGGTCAGTTATCAGCAAAACAAAGAACAAAGCAATGATACTTCTTGGTCTTTCTGGCAACTGGCAACTGACCACTGACCACTGCTCGTTTAGAGCCGCGCTTCGCCGACCAGTGTGTGCGCGGTCGCTGAGACTACACGCACGGGCATCACCTCTCCGGGCTGAGCGCCCGTGCTGGGGAATACTACTGTCTTGAATTGACCGCTCTTGCCTGCCAGCCAGCCTTCTTGGCGCTTGGCCGGACCTTCAATTAAGACTTCTACCGTTTGCCCGATGGTTTGTCGGTTGATCTCAGCCGAGATGCGTTCCTGCAGGGCGATGATCTCCTGCAACCGTCTTCCTTTCTCTTCTTCTGAGAGGGTCTCTCCCCACTTATAGGCTTTTGTCCCCTCACGAGCCGAGTATTTGAACATGAAGGCTGAATCGTAGCGAATCTCGGCCATGAAATCATAGGTAGCGCGGAAGTCGGATTCCTCTTCTCCAGGAAAACCAACGATAATGTCGGTTGACAGCGCAATCCCAGGTACAGCGGCACGCAGACGCTCGACTAGCGTAGCATACTGCTCGACGGTATAGCCGCGTTCCATCTGTTCGAGTACCCGATTTGAGGCGGCCTGGAGCGGGAGGTGAAGGTAAGACGCAACTTTAGGGCAGGTTGCCATCGCTGCGATAATGCGCTCGCTCATATCCGCAGGATGAGGTGAAGTGAAACGAATGCGCTCAATACCCTCGACTTCAGCCGTTCTCCACAAGAGATCGGCAAAATCGTGGTCCCCATCCCGATAGGCATTGACCGTCTGGCCAAGATACACGACTTCCTTATAGCCCTGGGCAGCTAACTCTCTCACCTGCGCCAACAAGGCCGCAAGCGACACGCTGCGCTCACGACCACGCACGTAAGGGACAATACAAAACGTGCAGAACTTGTCACAGCCACGCATCACGGTGACCCACGCCCGTACGCCTTCCCCACGTGCCGGAGTGATGTCGGCGTAGGTTTCGTCACGATCGAGGCGGACCGAGACGAGCGGTTCATCCTTGTCTTCCTGCACCAGCAGGGCTGGCAGGTGGCGATACGCGTCTGGACCCAGGACGAGATCGAGAAACGGCGCCTTGTCGAGCAAGCTCTCCCGATGATGCTGCGCCATGCAGCCGGTGAGGCCGAGGAGCACCCCTGGTCGGCGTGTTTTATGGCGGACCAACTCGCCAAGCCGACGCAACACCCGTTCCTCAGCGTGCTCACGAATCGCACAGGTATTCAGGAGAATCACATCGGCTTGAGCTGCGACTTGCGTCGGTTCGTAACCGTGAGGTTTCAAGAGACCTACGATGAGTTCTGTATCCGCCAGATTCATCTGGCAGCCGTAGGTTTCGATGTAGACTTTACGGGTATCCATAGTCCTCTCGGCGGCGATCCCCCTTGCCAGCAAAGCGGATTTTTGTTGTAGCCGCTCCTCGCAGCCAAGGCAATGGCTTCGTTGCGACGTTTTCGCAGGGATGGTACATAGTGAGTGCTGAGTCCTGAGTGCTGAGTCCTGAGTAGGAAGGGCAAGAACCTTTTTTACTCAGCACTCAGGACTCATTGCTCAGTACTAAGGAAAGGAGGCAGCGCGAGTGGCCAAACAACCTAGTTTCCAGCAGCTCGAAGCATCATTGCTCTACTGCCCCCACTGCCGCCAGGCGATGCCTGTACGCAAACAGCTGCTGTTGATCCTGCCGGAAGGGAACAAGTTCGAGTATCTGTGTACCGCCTGTTCTTCGACGTGTGGTGACAAAATCGAACCTGACGACCCAAAACCACGCATCCTGATGTAAATTCTTCCTATGAGGACTCCTGAACGCATTATCTCCTTGCTGCCGAGTAGCACAGAAATTCTCTGCTCTCTTGGCCTGCGCGACCGTTTAGTGGGAGTGTCACATGAATGTGATTTTCCCGCTGAGGTGCTCGGTCTGCCCGTGCTGACTGAGCCCAAACTGGATCCACACGGTTCCAGCGCCACCATTGATGCGCGCGTACGGGCGATCGTCCAGGAGGGATTGAGCGTGTACCGCATCAAGACCGAGGTCCTGCAACAGCTCCAGCCTGACTTGATCGTGACGCAGGATCAATGCGAAGTTTGTGCTGTGTCCCTCCCGGAAGTTGAAGAAGCAGTGCGGTGTTTTCTCACTCCCAGTGTACAAGTTGTCTCGCTCAAGCCTCAACGTCTGAGCGATATTTGGCAGGATATTCGTCAAGTCGGCCAAGCAACCGGGCAAGAAACCGCTGCTGAAGAAGTGCTCAGAGGACTGAAGCGGCGTTTAGGGAAACTTGAGCAGCAGACCCGGCATGCCCCACGGCCGCGGGTAGCCTGCATTGAGTGGCTCGACCCGCTGATGGCCGGCGGCAACTGGGTTGCGGAATTAGTCGAGATCGCCGGCGGGGAATATTCCTTTGCGGCTGCCGGCATGCAGAGCCCGAAAATCACCTGGCAAGCCTTGGTCGAATATCAGCCCGAGGTCATCGTGGTGATGCCGTGTGGCTGCAAAATTTCCCAGACGCAGGCTGATTTCTCCGCTCTCACTGCACACCCACAGTGGTATGCCTTGCCTGCGGTGCAAGCGCAGAAAGTTTTCGTGGTCGATGGCAATGCCTATTACAATCGGCCAGGTCCGCGGATCGTCGAGAGTGCCGAAATCATGGCGGAGATCCTCCATCCCGAAGAATGCGCTGGGCTCGCGCCTCCCGATGCATACGTGCGGGCATAGGAGTTGTTGCAGACTCCACTTGCTTATTTCTGTCATAACTCTCCGGCCGCGTTCTCCCTTGGTGCCCTGTATCTCCCGAAAAATTGCCCGACCGAGAAAAACGTCATGAAAAGTTCATTTTTAGGCATAACCCTAAGAAAGCACCTCTACCAAGAGTAAGAAATGGAAGAAGGACAGTCCATCACTTTCGGTCCCTTTCGTCTTGATCTTAAGCAAGACCGGCTGTGGCGAGAGCAGGACGCCGTCGGGTTGCGCGCCAAGCCGTTGGCGGTGTTACGTTATTTGTTGGAACACCCAGGCCAGGTCGTCACCCGCGCCGAGCTCCTCAAGCACGTATGGGCCGGCATCTATGTGACCAAGACCGCGCTGCGCGTGTGCATGCGGGAGATTCGCCTCGCGTTGGGCGATGAGGCCACCGCCCCACATTATATCGAGACGGTCGGCCGCCAGGGGTATCGGTTCATCGCCCCATTCACCGCCACCCAGCCAGTAGCCAGTAGTCAGTCTCCAGTGGGCTGGAGGCAGAAGGCAGTGGACAGCGGACGGCAACTGACGACTGACAACTGGCAACTAACAACTCATTTTGTCGGGCGGGAGAGAGAATTAGCGCAGCTCCGCCAATGGTTTGAGTTAGCGCGAGATGGCCACCCGCAACTCGTTTTTGTCACCGGGGAGGCCGGTATCGGCAAGACCACGTTGGTGAATACCGTTCTCCAGCACGTGCTGGAGAACGGCCCAGTCTGGCTGGCGCACGGACAATGTGTCGAGCAGTATGGCATCGGGGCCCCCTACCTGCCGCTCTTGGATGCGTTGGGGCGGCTCTACCAGGAACCCGGAGCTGAACCGCTCGTGGATGTGTTCGCGCAGCATGCACCAGTGTGGCTGGCGCAACTGCCCACCCTGCTGTCACCGGAACAGCGCAACGCTCTCAATTTCACCGTGGCAGGCATCACTCAGGCCCGTATGTTCCAGGAGCTAGCTGAGGTGTTGACGGTACTGGCCACCGACCGCCCCCTAGTCCTCGTACTGGAAGATCTACACTGGAGCGACGCCGCTACCGTAGAAACGTTGGCCCATCTGGCGCGGCGGCGTGAAGCAGCCCGTCTCTTTATCCTGGGCACCTACCGCCCGACCGATATCGTGGTCGGGGAGCATCCACTACGCCGGCTGCGGCAGGAACTGCTCGCACACGGGCTGTGCAAGGATCTGCAGCTTGAATTGCTCAGTGAAGCGGAAGTGGAGGAGTATGTCACGCAGCGGCTCGCGGGGAATCCTGTCGCCGCCGAGCTGAGTCCCCTCATTCATCAACGCACGGACGGCAATCCCCTCTTCGTTGTCAACCTTGTGGAGTATTTGATGCGGCGGGGCTTGATTCAGAGAGCCGGCGACCAAGGCCTCACCGCGGAGGTCGTGGGAGTGGTCGAGACGGACCTCCCCGAGGGGCTCCACCAGCTCATTCTCAAGCAAGTCGAGGGCTTGGGCTCTGAGGAACAACAGGTGCTGGAAGTGGCCAGCGTAGCGGGGGTGTACTTTACCGCGGCCGAAGTCGCGGCCGGCGAACAGAACGGGGCCGAGCAAATAGAGGTTGTGTGTGACGGCTTGGTGCGGCAACAGCGGCTGCTGGGGGCGCACGCGACCGAAGAGTGGCCCGACGGAACCATGACGGCGGGGTATCGGTTTCTCCATGCCGTCTATCAGCATGTGGTCTGCTCGCGCGTGGGGCAGACCCGCCAGGTGCGGCTGCATCGGTTGATGGGCGAGCGGCTGGAAGCCGGATACGGGGCACGGGCGGCCGAGATTGCCAGTCAGTTGGCCATTCACTTCGAGCAAGGGCGAGACATCAAGCGGGCAGTGCAATATCGGCGGCAAGCCGCCGAGCATGCGCTGCGCCAGCATGCGTATCGGGAAGTGCACCTGCATGGGACGGCAGGGTTATCACTGCTCGAAGCCTTCCCGGATACCCCGGAGCGCAAGCAACTGGAACTCAGCTTGCGACAGTTGGTGAGCATGGCACCGGCGGTTACCTGGGGGCTCACGGATGACGAACTCGAAGAACACCTCCAACGCGCCCAGCAACTCTGCCACGAGTTGGAGGATGATACAACGCTGGTGTCAGTCCTCGTTGGCTTGGGTCGCCTGTATCAAGCTCGCGCTAATCGCGCCGCGATTGCCGAGTTGGAGCAAGAGGAATATCGCCTGGCCGAGCGCGTCCAGGATGCGAAATTGTTGGTGCAACTCCATGCCCATCTGGCGACGGTGGCGACCTTCCGCGGGCTGCATGCGCGGGCCGCGGAACATTATCAGCAAGTCCTCGTGCATCATGATCCACAAGCTCTCTCTTTCCTCCTTGCCTCCTTTGGCGCAGACCCGTTCTTATCAGCCTCCTCTTGGTCCGGTGTGAGCTTAAGTCTCGCAGGTCAGCGGGATCAAGGCTGGCGCCGCGCGGCGCAGGCACTCACACACGCTGAAGAGCGCAATCAACCTTTGGCTTTGGTGAATGGGTTGTTTTGCGCGGCGCTGGTGAAGCTCCTCCGCGATGAATATGACGAGGCGAGCCAGCTCGCCCAAAAAATCGACGCGCTCACACAAGAGTATCATATCCCCTTGTATAGGATCGGAGGCGCCCTGCTCCAAAGCTGTATAGCGGTGCACCGCGGCGCGTTGGCGGAGGGAATCGCCGGAATTACCGCCGGGCTCTCTCAGTATCGGGCCATCGGGGTCCGACTGCATGTCCCATTTTTTCTGTTTTTCCTCGCGGAAGGCTATAAGCGACAGGGAGAGATCGACAAGGCGCTGCAGGCCGTGAATGAAGCCCTCAGTTTGACGGCAACGAATCTCGATGTGTTCTGGGCGGCAGAGCTGTATCGGCTCAAAGGCGAGCTGACACTCATTCAGTCTAGCCTCCAGGGTCTAGCGTCGAGTGTCAAGAAGAATCACAAATCAAAAGCAAGAAGAGTTTAGATTCTACAGCGGGTTACCCTTGAATGAAAAGAGCAAGAAGGTAGGCCGGAATAAGCGGAGCGTTTCCGGCAGAACCGAGCATGCCGGGAACGGCCTACGGCCTTATCCCGGCCTACGACCAGAACAAAACTGGTATGAGTAACAACCAACTCCTCGCGGCCTCCACTGGCTTCCTCAGAGGCCGGTTTTCCATTTTGCTCATTGCGTTTTTCGTGCTTTTTCTTCTCCAGATGCTTTTGGCCGACTTTCCACTAACGCATTACTCCATACCCGCGGTTCTGCTCGTAGCTCTCCTTGCGAGCGTCTCCGCGTTCAGCGACAACAGGGGGGGTTCCCTACTGGTCAGTGTGCTCGGCGTGGTCGCACTTGCCTTTAGGTGGGCAACGTATGTCAGCGAAAGCTATGTGCTGCAGTTCATCAGCGACAGTATGGGAGTGCTATTCTTTGCCTTGATCGCCGTGCTCATCCTCGCTGCGGTGCTGCGAGAGCACACGGTGACGGGAGACACCATCAGTGGCGCGCTGTGCGTGTACTTTCTTATGGCGTTGGTGTGGGCATTCCTGTTTATGCTGGTGGAATCCGCCCATCCTGGTTCTTTTCAGATCACGGAAGGGAAGAAAATAGCGGCAGACCCAAATCATTCCCTTGCTCCCCCCTTGTCGGTCTTTATATATTTCAGTCTCGTGACTCTTTCCACAGTGGGATACGGGGATATTCTTCCTCTTACCACGCCTGCCCGCGGGCTTGCGGCCCTCGAGGGGGTCATCGGGCAGTTCTATCTGGCGGTGTTGGTCGCCCGCCTGGTCGGATTGTACACCGCCCGCAGTGAGCGGTAAAACACAAAAAGTGAGCAAAACTGCAGAGGCGAGACCCGCGCGCCGAGTTCGGGCTCGCCGCGCGCAGGATTTACCAGCGGCGCATCTGTGAAGCTCCTCAGGGAGTAGGCACCACCCGGTAGTAGACGCCATTGGCGCCGAAGGACGGCTGGAACCACGTACTGCCGCACATGTAGTAACTCATGCCACCGACGGTGGCTGGGGAACAGCCGGCAGGCAGCGTCGCGTAGATCGCGTTCATCGCATACGCCGTGTTCGTGCTGCCGGCGGCGTAGCCCGCGGAGTAGGCGCTCGAAGTAGCTGCGCTCGTATTGGCCGAAGCCACGGCCGCGCCTGCGACCAGGCCGACCGCGGCGCCGGCGGCCGCGGCACCGGCAGTGGACCAGCCTCCGCAGTTGTAACACCCGCTGCCGTAGTAGTTCACGGTGGTGGGGGGATGGTACCCTCCGTAATAGGCGCCACCGTAGTAAGCCGTCGAGTGATAGGCCGTCGTGCCATACGCCGTCGTGCCATACGCCGTCGAGTGATAGGCCGTCGTGCCGTAGGGGCTAGTGGCGGTCCAGGAGCCTTCCCCGCCCGACGCGTGCCCGCCGTAGGCCCCAGTCGCATTCCAGGAGCCCTCGCCGCCCGATGCCGTGCCGCCGTAGGCACCAGTGCCGCTCCAGGAGCCGCCACCGCCAGAGGCAGAACCACCCTCAGCGCCTTTAGCGCTCCAGGAGCCGTCACCGCCTGATGCAGTCCCGCCGTAGGCACTATGGCCACTCCAGGAGCCGCCGCCGCCCGACGCGCTCCCGCCCCAGCGGCCGGTGTGGCTCCAAGATCCACCACCCCAGGACGAGTGTCCGCCCCAGGAGTTGGCATGAGACCAAGCCGCAGCCGGCCTGGACGAGAGCGCCGTGATTAGCAGACCCACAAAGCCGAGGATGATCGTTTTCATGATGCTCCACCTCCTCACGAAGATTTTTTGGCGGTCTGGCCCTTCACTGCAAGTGTGTGCCTCCTCGGTGGCTGGAGGCCCGGTGGGAGCTTCGGGTAACGCTCGGCAACAAAAGCGAAGTCTGCGTCCGAGGTCAGTCATAGAACCATTCCTTATGCAACCATCTTGCTGGCGACGCTGAGAGCCACCATAGTGAACATTAGGGCGATGCGATTTTCATTTGAGCGAGAAGACCTCCCGTTTTCTCAGTGGTAGGCCGGGATAAGGCCGCAGGCCGTTCCCGGCGTGCTCGTCGAGGCCGGCAACGCTCGGCTTATTCCGGCCTCCCTTCTTGCTCTCTTCACGCAAGGGCAAACCGCTGTATGACACGGTGCGGTTCAGCGAGACCGGGCAACGGTTCAACTTAGCACTCGATACCGCTTAGAATCGTTACGTTTTATTTCACCGCTGCTCCGGACCGTCTATCGCATCCGGCAATTTCTACATTGCTGCCTCCGCGATCACAATCTCATCGTTCTTCTCGTCGAGCGTGGCCATGCCGCAGGCCGTGGCATTCCCATTGGCGTCGAACTTGCACCCATACAGCCCCGCTATCTTCGCCTTGCACTCACTCTCGTCCAGGTCTACGACATACCAGCCCGACCCGGCGGGTCGGTTGCGGCTATTCCCGGCAGTGTTCACGGCGATGAGCATGTCCCCTGCGCCTGTGCCTCCACCCTTACATTTGAAGTCACCGTCCGCATGCAGGTAGACCACTTTGTCCTCATCGTCGTACAGGACGTCGGTCTCCTCCACTGTCCCGTCGCCGTCGATATCGATGGACTCAACCCAGAAAGAATCGTCGTCCCCCGGTGCGTTCGCCGTGTTGACGACAGTCTTGCCCTTGCCGATAGTGGTTTTCTTGCTGGCGTTGGCTGGCGGACTGGAAGGATTCTTGCCCTTAGCAATTGCCGCCTTGACCTGTACATCTGCTCCCACCATGTTCTGACCCGGACTGTTCTTCTCTTGGGCGCGCGCCTCACCGATGCCCAACAAAACAACTAACCCAAGCACGAGTAACATCTGCCTCATCACAATCTTCCTTTCGTAAAGAGAAGTTTTATGCACTGATAGTGTCGTCTTCTGCTGTGTGGCGAACAGT
>JACQEL010000333.1 GCA_016200595.1 Deltaproteobacteria bacterium | reverse complement strand
GGTCTTCGGTGAGGCCATCGCTGAAATACTCTTGTTCGGGATCGTTACTGATGTTGACGAATGGCAGCACGACGATGGAGGGCTTGTCAGGTAACGGAAGCGCGGGCGCTTCCTGAGTGACAAGTGATGAGGACTGAGGACTGAGTGGGGGACGAGAAAAATACCGGACAGCTACGATTGTTGCCGCGATAAGCAACAGGCCAGCCACCATCGCCCAGTGACGGTAGGTACTGCCCACCCGACGGGGTTTGTGACTGTCACTTTTGGACTCCGGACTTCGGACCTCGGACTTCGGACTTCTTGCCTCCTCCGGCTCCATCTTTATCCGCCACACGCGTACCGGCTCGACGATGTTCTTGACCCGCTGCTCGCCCAGGTCCTCGTACTTCAGCGCCAGCTTGTTCTTGACCTGCTCATAGACAGCCCCAGCAAGGCAGATGCCGCCGGGCTCGGCCAGACTCTCCAACCGTGCCGCGATGTTCACTCCATCGCCATAGATCTGTTCACCCTCGACTATCACATCGCCCAGGTTGATGCCGATGCGAAACTCCATGCGACGGCCAGGTGGTAATTCTGTGTTTCGGGCTTTGAGTTCTTGCTGAATCTCTATTGCGCACTGTACCGCCTCCACCACGCTGGCAAACTCGGCCAGGATGCTGTCTCCGGCGGAGCCGACCACTCTGCCGCGATGTTGCCGGATAAGGGAATCGGTTACTTGACGATAAGCGGTCAGGGTGTGCAATGTCGCCACCTCATCCGCACCCATGAGGCGACTGTAACTGAGCACATCTGCGTGGAGGATAGTCGTGAGCTTCCGCTCAACGTTCAGGGATTCCATACTAGAACACTGACCTGATCTTGAAAAAGGGCCAGGATGGCGCTGTCTATCCTACCTTCCTCTTCTTTATAGATTGCGCCCATTACCCTTGCTTGTGTTTTGGCTCTCGCGAGAAAAACCACCAGGAGCCAAGGACGACAAGCAGGGCAACAACTGCAGCCAGCAGCATGAGTTCCATGAGTTAGTCCTCAAGATTCCCTGCGCTACGGTCCCGAGCAAGAGACCAACTCCTAGTTTCTCCGCAACATCTGCTGTCCTCTTCCGCCTCCCTTTATTCATCGTCCGCCCTTGAGAAACAGATAACTCCCTCCTTCACCGGGATTTCTCCACCAATACCCCCTCTGCCCGCAGCTTTTCCACTTCTTCAGCTGTGC
This sequence comes from Deltaproteobacteria bacterium, assembly GCA_016200595.1. GTDB lineage: Bacteria > Desulfobacterota > Binatia > Bin18 > Bin18 > JACQEL01. The sequence goes on along the minus strand of JACQEL010000333.1, from coordinate 2,987 downwards.
GCCCGAGATACGTTGTCAAGATCTCAACGTTATGCTGCCCCAGTGTCGGGGCTTGCAAAGGGAGCTCTTCAGGAAACTCCGAGAACTTGAGCGGAAAACCAGGAACGTCCAAATCACCGTCGTAGATGGGATCGTGGATAGTGCGCACGGTGCCACGCTCGCGGAGGTGGGGATAAGTCAGGGTTTCTTCCACCGAGAGCACAGGAGCGACTGGAACATTGAAGCGCTCCAGATGCGCAACCGCGCTGGCAACGTCAGGAAAGCTCTGCAACCAGTCTTCGATCAATTTGACAACCTCGTCACGACGCTCGAGTCTTGCCATGTCGGTGTTGTACTGTGGGTCATCAATGAGATCCAGGCGCTCCATGGCTCGACAAAAATCCGGCCAGTGGTGAAAGAACGCCATGATGACCACGTAGCCCCCGGTGGCGCGGAATACGCCTCCTGGCGCGAGATAGGTCATGTGGCGACCAACACGAGTGGGCTTGATCTTGCCGCCGCTGGCTCTGACTTGGTGCACGTTGACTTCGTGAAAGTGGTAGTACACATCGAGCAACGCGACATCGAGATGCTGCCCTCTCCCGGTGCGATCACGGTGGCGTAGGGCCGCGAGAACAGCCAAAGCTCCGTGCACGCCAGTGCTGACATCGCCCAGACCAACTAAGGGGATATACGGCGCCTCATCTTCGTCGCCAATCATCGAGGTCACGCCGGCGTAAGCCTGGGCGATGTAGTCATACCCCGGTTTGTGAGCGAGTGGACCGCTCTGTCCGAGCGCCGAAATGGAGCAGAGAATGATATCGGGCTTTATTTCTTTCAGTCGCTCGTAGCTCAGCCCCATCTCTGCCATGACCCCGGGCTTAAAATTCTCGACCACCACATCGACCTTGGAGACCAATTCGACAACCAGCGCCAGGCCGCGTGGCTCCCGCAGGTTCACGCACAGACTCTTCTTGCCACGATTGTGTTGAACAAAAAACAGGCTGCGCTTATTGCGAAAGACCGAAGCTCCACGGCTCAAGTCTCCCTTGGGAGCGGATTCCACTTTGATGACGTCTGCACCCATTTCGGCCAGCATGCGCGTACAGGTTGGTCCGGCCAGGGCGCGTGTGAGGTCGAGTACGCGTAGACCGGTGAGAACATGCTCCATAATTTGAGGCATATGATCACTCCTCAGAGTAAGCGTTTGTACTATCCCCCCACTCGGCCCTTCGGGCCTCCCTCTCCCGCTAAGCGGCAATGGTATTAAGTTAGTGCTGTCTCTGGCAGACCGCCGACCTTCGACTTCGCTGCGCGTAGCCTGTCCTGAGCCTGTCGAAGGGCTCAGGGCGAACGGGGTGGGGGGAAAACAGGGGGAAATTGCCGTTCGTGCTGAGCGTAGCCGCGTGAGCGGCGAAGTCGAAGCACAGGGCTCCATCCTTAACTTAACGCCATTGCCCACTGAGTAGGAGAGGAAATGAGGGGGAGAGTCTACCGTCATATCTCCTTCTCCACCAGCACCCCTTCCGCGCGCAGCCGTTGCACGTCCTGGGCTGAGCGCCCCAGGTAGGTGGTCAGGATCTCCTCATTATGCTGACCGAGTGTGGCCGCCTCCAGCGGCAGATCTTTGGGAAACCGCGAGAACTTGAGCGGCATGCCGGGCATCTCGAAATCACCGTGCAGACGGTCGTGGATGGTGCGCACGGTACCACGCGCACGGTGATGGGGATGCTGGACGGTCTCCGCAATCGAAAGAACGGGCGCTACCGGTATCTGGAAACTCTCTAAGTGTGACACAGCACTCGCGACGTCAGGGAAAGTCTGCAGCCAGTCTTCGATCATCTTGACCACCTCTTCCCGACGCTGCAACCGCGCAGGGTCGGTGCTGTAGAGCGGATCGTCGGCTAATTCGGGGCGACCCATCGCCCGACACAGATCTTTCCAATGATGCAGGAACGCCATGATGACCAAATAGCCGCCCTTGCTGCGGAACACACCGCCTGGACAGACGTAGGTCATATGCCGACCGGCACGGGTCGGTTGAATGGCGCCAGCACTGCCACTGTAGGTGTGCACGTTGACCTCGTGGTAGTGGTAGTACACATCAAGAAGAGCAATATCTAAGTGCTGCCCTTCACCAGTACGGTCGCGATAACGCAACGCCGACACGATAGCTAAGGCCGCATGTACCCCCGTGCTCACGTCTCCCATACCAACCAGCGGGATATAGGGCGCGTCATTGGCTTCACCGATCATCGAGGTCACACCAGAATACGCCTGGGCGATATAGTCATAGCCAGGCTTGCTTGCCAGCGGTCCACTCTGGCCGAGGGCGGAGATGGAACAGAGAACGATGTCGGACTTCATCTCCTTCAAGCGCTCATACCCCAGGCCCATCTCCGCGATCACTCCTGGTCTGAAGTTCTCCACCACCACATCCACCTTGGGGATTAGCTCGGTAATCAGCGCCAGAGCGCGGGGATCACGCAAGTTGAGGCATAGGCTTTTCTTGCCCAAATTCTGCTGGATGTAGTACAGGCTGCGGTTGTTCCGATAATTCGACAGGCGCCGAGCCAATTCCCCAGCGGGAGCAGGTTCAACTTTGATGACCTCCGCGCCCATCTCGGCTAGCATCCGTGTACAGCTTGGACCAGCCAGGGCACGGGTGAGATCCAGAACGCGCAAGTCGCTGAGGACATGGTCCATTCCTTGGGGCATGTTTTTCACTCCTCTATCGGGTAGTCAGAGATCAAATGCCAGTGGTTAGCTTTGAGATAAGAGGGGCCAGGGGCCAGGGGTCGGGGGTCAGTAAGGAAGAAAACGGATAATAACCAATCCCCGACCCCCGGCCCCTGACCCCCTTTCTTAGTCCCACATCAATCCACCATCGACGTTGAACGACTGGCCGGTGATATTCTGTGCTTCGTCCGAGGCCAAGAAAGCCGCCATATTGGCGATGTCGTCGGGCGAGTTCGAGCGCCGCAGCGGAATCGATACATCCATGCGCG
>JACQEL010000332.1 GCA_016200595.1 Deltaproteobacteria bacterium | reverse complement strand
CTCAATCACCGGCCAAGCGCCAGCTTGAAGCGCTTGCAAGGTTTCTCCGCCTGGCGGAGCGGCTCCAGTCGGATCTTGAAACCAGTGCTCGAAGTAGGTGCGATGGTTCGCGAGCAACTCTGGACCTGTGAGTCCCTCTAACTCACCCTGATGCCACTCTCGCAGTTCTGCTCTCGTTTCTACAGGGAGACCCTGAGATGCGGCAATGATCGCTGCGGTTTCTCTGGTGCGCTGCAACGGACCAGAGAGGATCAGACTCAAAGGTTTTTCTGCCAGCGCCTTGGCGATGGCGTGCGCTTGGTGGTAGCCTTTCTCGGTCAAAGGAATGTCAGTCACTCCCTGGCAACGTCCCTCGCGATTCCACAGGGTTTCGCCGTGGCGAATGAGATAGACGGTCAGCCGTCGGTCCTGTGCCATGCAGTCGCTCCTGCGTGTCCCTTATGGTTTCACGCGTAGCGCAAACCCATCACTCTTGTCAGCAGAGCAAAATACGTAAGGCGTGAGACGTAAGCTCAAATCAGACTTGCTTGCTACGTTTTAATAAAGAACCTTCTCCTCGGTCAGTTTAGTGATCTCTTCCTGACTCAAACCCAGAATCTCCTTGAACACATACTCGTTGTGTTGACCCATAACCGGCGCAGCCCAGCGGAGTTCGCCGGGCGTCTTGGAGAGGTGAAACTGGTGTCCTTCGTATGGGGAGGGACCCATCTCTTTGTGTTCCAGGTATTGGAACATGCCCCAGGCTTCCAGCTTCGGGTCCTGATGGAGGTCAAGGCAATTTTGCACAAGGCTAGCCGGCACGCCGGCGCGCTGCAGCGTTTCTGCTGCGGCTTCCGCTTCCTGGGTGACTGTCCAAGCTTCAACCAACCGATCAAGTTCAGTGTGATGCTCTAGCCTGCTCGCTTGCGTAGCAAAGCGTGGGTCCGCACCCCAGCTGGGATTGCCAAAAGTCGCCAGTAACCCTTGCCATTGCGCGTCATTGCTCACCGAAAGTGCGAGCCAGCGGTCCTCTCCTTGGCAGCGATACGTGCCATGCGGAGCAGAACGGAATGAACGATTGCCCTCGCGCCCTAACACTCGGCCATTCACCTGATAGTCGAGAATCGCCGGTGCGAGAAAGTGGAGCGAGGCCTCATATTGTGCCAGATCGATAAACTGACCCGTGCCAGTGCGACGGCGGTAGTCGAGCGCGGCCATCAATACGGTGGCGGCGAAGCGTGGGGCGATGAAATCAGTGTAGGCTCCATACGGGGGGGCCGGGTCGCGGTCTGGCCAGCCCGAGATGTGATAGTAACCCGCGAGTGACGCCATCAGTTGGCCAAATCCTGGATACAGGGCGTGCGGTCCGGTTTGTCCCTGCTGGCAGGTTGAGAGCATAATTAATTGCGGATTCACCACGCGCAGCTGCTCATAATCGAGGTTCCAGTTACGCATCGCCTTCGGGGTAAAACTCTCGACTGCGACATCCGCCCAAGCAATGATCTTCTTAGCGAGCTCCTGGGCGGCGGGTTTGCTGAGATCGAGGGTGACCCCATACTTACTGGTGTTAAAGCTGGCGAAGAACTGACTGCGGTCCAACCCCGGCTGGCCCTCGCGCCAGGGTGGGGCGAGTCGGAGCACGTCTGGCCGGGTATGTGATTCAATACGGATGACTGTCGCCCCGTGGTCAGCGAGATATTTGCTGGTGATCGGTCCCACGCCAACCCAGGCGAAGTCCGCGACTTTAATCCCTTCAAATGCGTAACGGCGGTCCATAATCATAGTCCTGAGTGCTGAGTGCTGAGTCCTGAATTCGGTGATGCGTGATGAGGCTTGAGTCATGAGGTCATTGAATCATTGTTCCATTTTTCCTTTTATTCAATGGTTAAATGTTTCAATGACTCAATGATGCAATTGTCCTTCCTCATTACTTCTCAAATCGCTCCTACTATCCGCAGCGCCAGCAGCTTTTCTTGGCTGTAGCCGAGTAGCGCGCGGTAAACTTCGCGGTTGTGTTCGCCGATATGCGGGGCGCGGCCGGTGACGGCTAACGGGGTTTCACTCAGTTTGGCAAACGGACCAGGGTACGAGATCGTTGTGCCTAGATCTTCGTGGGAGAGCGGCACGAAGAAATTACGAGCCGCCAGTTGTTCGCTCGCCATGATGTCAGCGACGGTAGATACCGGCGCTAATAAGATGCGCCGCTTCAGCGCTTCGGCGTAGATCTCGGCTTTGGTCATGGTCAGGAAGAACGCCGTGACCGCCGCTTCGATCGCATCGATCTCTTTCTGCACCTCGTCCCCTTTGGCATTCATAAAAGTAGCCGGTCCCCACATACTCCAGTCTTTCTCAGCCATCCATTGCGGGCACATGCTCTTCTCGTCCATCCATTTGAAGAACGCCCGCAGCGAGAAGGCCAGCGGGCCTCCCGCTAGCAATAGGGTGATCTGTCCATCTTTGCAGGGAAACACGGTACGCTGACGCATGCCGGTAGAGCCGACAAACACCCCATTCCGCTGGACCGAGTTGCCGTGCAGGATGGGATAGGCCTGCTCATTCATGAGGGTCCACACGATACAGGCCTGCATATTGACCACGACCTGCTGACCTTCGCCAGTCAGTTCGCGCGGGTAGTGAGCTGCCATCGTGCCGACCGCGGCCTCGGCGCCCGCATGAAAGTAACTCTGCAGCAGATTCATACGCACGGGTGGTCGATCGCGCTCACCCATAATCGCCATCATGCCGCCGGAAGCCCACAACACGAGGTCATCAGCCTGTTGATCACGCCCGGGGCCGGTATCACCAAACGGTGTGAGTGAGGTCACGATAATGCGTGAATTAAGGCGAGAGAGTGCCTCATAGCCGAGTCCCAGGTTCTCAAGGTAGCCGATGGGAAAAGATTCCAGGACGAAGTCCGAAACTTTCACTAGATCCTGAAACACCGCCCGGCCGTCGGCAGTGGCGAGGTCGAGCGTGACACTCTTTTTGCCCGCGTTGTAGGCAAACCAAAACAGGCTCTTCTCCGGGTCTGGATCGTCTTGGTGAAACGGCGGCAGGTTGCGAGCCGGATCTCCTCCTGGCCGCTCAACCTTAATAACCTCCACTCCCATATCAGCGAAGATCTTGCCGCACAGCATGCCCTTTTCGTCGCTGAGATCGAGCATGCGATAGCCGGCCATGAGCGTGCTGCGCTGGGCTGGTGTCGTCATCGGTTTCCCGCTCCTTTCTGTGGGCGCACAGTACGGCGGAAATCGGGCGGGAGTCAAGACTGGAGAGCGGGTTTGTGCTACAAAAACTCTCTACGAGGCGAGTATGGCTACTAAGGCAGAGTTAGTCCGCGAACTGCAAGATCTTGAGGATGAGTACCGCTTCTGGCTGGTCGAAGCGATTGTTATCGCCCGTGGGCTCGATGACATGGAGGAGCAGATTGACCAGCATGAGTACGAACTGGGACCAGAACGGGCCGCCGATTTTCGCTTACGTTTGGCGCGCACCCGTGAACGTCATCTCTCCATCGAAGAAAAAATCCGTTACGTTCGCCTGCGGCTGGAGGAGCTGCATAAGCGGCTGGCTGAGATACCAGGAGAGTAATGAGTAGCGAGTGATGAGGAATGAGCAAAGCAGGGGTCCAGCGGGGTCTTATGACTCAGTCCTCATTACTCATCACTCGTCACTTCTTAGGGCAAGAGAGCGATGATGCGCACCGGCCCGCCTGAGCCTTTGGCGATTTTCATCGGTAGCGCGATTAAGGTCGCGCCCTTGGCGGGAAGCTTCTCCAGGTTCGCGACATTCTCTAGTCCCGGCTTATTGGCACCATTGATGATTTGGTGGACGATGAAGTCCTTGGACTGTCCATAGTCCATGCTTGGCGTATCCAGACCGATGGCATCAATATCCCGCTGTGACACGAGGAATTCCGCCGTCTCGCGTGAGAATCCGGGAAAATGCAGATTGGCCACATCCCCGGGTTGGTCTGTCCCTAAATATTTCTTTTTATCCGGCCAACGTGAGCCCCAACCAGTCAGCATAAGTACGATCGCGCCTTTGGGGATGCGACCGTGCTGTTTCTCCCAGGCTTGGAGGTCGGCGACGGTCAGGCGATAGTCTACATCCTGAGCCGCCTGGGCGCGTACATCAATGACTGCCGCTGGGCCGATCAACTGCTGCACGGGGACTTCATCTGCCGCGTGTTTGCCCTCGGCAAAGTGAAGTGGTGCGTCCATGTGTGTGCCGCCATGCTCGGCCAAGCAAATATTATTGGCCGCGTACCAGTAGCCGGCGTCGGTTTTCTGGGCTGATACGATCTCCAACTGGAACGGCTTAGCTGTGGGCCAATAGATGGTGTGCTCATCGAACGAATAAGTGAGATCGATTACTTTGCTTTCGTCGATGCCTGCGGCTGTAGCGACTGTGACCCAAACGAGGACAGCAAGCACCACTACTCCAAAACGTGTCATACCTTACACCTCCCGGTCCTGCACTGTGACGGAGAACCAGGAAACGTGCAAGATGCAGCGGTGACCCGATGTTTCGCCGTGGGGAGTGCTTTTATTTGGAGTGCGGGAGCCATGCTCCCGCTTTTTGTGGGTGAAGCCATGCTTCACCCACCCCAAGCCCGAAGCCTGGCTTCGGGCTGCCAAGGCGCAAGCACGGCTTGCGCACTCCAAGGCTGCGCCAATTGACAAATGCACAGGGCCGGCAGGATAATCACCGCCGATGACCAGCGAAGAGCGTGTGGAACGTAAGCTTGCTGCGATCCTCAGTGCCGATGTACAAGGCTACAGCCGCCTCATGGGTGAGGATGAGGAAGGAACGCTGCGCGCTTTGAGCGCCTGCCGAGAGGTGATAGACGCTGTGATCCATCAGCATCGGGGTCGAATCGTTGGCACGGCCGGGGACAGTGTGCTGGCGGAGTTTGCCAGCGTGGTGGATGCTGTGCGCTGTGCGGTGGAAATCCAGCGACAGCTCAAAGCCAAGAATGCAGACTTACCGGCTCATCGCCGCATGGAGTTCCGCATTGGCATCAACCTGGGCGATGTGATGGTCGATGGTGAACAGATCTACGGTGATGGGGTCAACATCGCCGCGCGCTTAGAGAGTCTTGCTGAAGCCGGGGGCATTTGCATTGCGGGAACCGTCTACGACCAGATCGAGAACAAGCTGGCATTAAACTATGAGTATCTCGGTGAGCAAACCGTTAAGAACATCGCCAAGCCCGTGCGGGTGTATCGCGTACGAATAGGTGAGACAGATCTCAGCGTAGAGACGCCCCGGCGGGGCGTCTCTACCTTGCCGCCGCACGAACAAACTCAGGCGTTGCCCCTGCCCAACAAACCCTCTATCGCCGTGCTGCCCTTCGTCAACATGAGCAGCGATCCTGAGCAAGAGTATTTCAGTGACGGCATCACCGAGGACCTCATTACCGATCTTTCCCGGCTTTCAGGCCTGTTTGTCATCGCGCGGAACTCGTCTTTCACTTATAAGGGCAAAGCGGTGAAGATCGAAGAAGTAGGGCGAGAGTTGGGAGTGCGCTACGTCTTAGAAGGTAGCGTCCGCAAAGCCGGCAATCGTGTGCGAATCACTGCACAATTGGTAGATGCAACCACAAGTCACCATCTGTGGGCGGAGCGGTATGACCGAGAGTTGCAAGACATCTTCGCACTGCAAGATGAGATCGTACAGAGGATTGTGACGACGCTGGAGTTACAACTCACATTATGGGAGCAAGGAGTCTTGGTACGCAAATCCACGCCTAATCTGGAAGCCTATGACTATTACCTGCGCGGGCAGGCATACTGGTGGCACATCACGAAAGAGGCGAATGTCCAAGCACGGCAGATGTATGAGAAAGCTCTTGAACTGGACCCGACGTATGCGACAGCGTATGTGGGCTTGGGCGGAACCTACTTCATGGAGTGGGCCTGGCAATGGAGTCAGGGCCCTCACAGTTTCGGGCAAGTTGTTGCACTAGCACAACAGGCTGTGACCCTGGATGATTCCCTGCCATGGGCCCACATCTTCTTAGGAGTTGTCTATCTCTGGCAGAAGCAGCATGATCAAGCCGTTGCCGAAATAGAGCGGGCCATCGCCCTCGATCCCAACTCTGCTGATGGTTATGTATGGCTGGCGCATGTTTTGAAGTTGGCGGGAAGGCCAGCGGAAGCCATTGAGTTGGTGGAGAAGGCAATGCGTCTCAATCCTCGTTATCCGGTCACTTACTGGTTCGAGTTAGGTATGGCATCTCTCTGGGCAGGGCGATATGAGGAGGCGGTCATAGCTTTTAAGCGAATCCTTACGCGCAACCCTGATTTTCTGCCTGCCCACATTCATCTGGCTGCCAGCTATAGCGAACTGGGTCAGGAGGAAGTGGCTCGAACTGAGGCGGCAGAGGTTCTACGCCTTAATCCCACTTATTCTCTAGAGGTATACAGGCAGAGAGTTCCTCTCAGAAATCCAGCAGTACTGGAGCGTACGCTTGCCGCCCTGCGCAAGGCGGGGCTGAAGTAGGAGGAGTTCTCAGCAGTCAGCGATCAGCGGTCAGCAACAGTGGACTTAAGCAAGTTTGAAGATATCGAGTTTGCGTGGGATGATGGAAACCTTACTGAGGTCGAACAGCATCGGGTCACTGATTGGGAATGTGAAGAGTGCTTCTTTAACAATCACCTCGTCTACCGCAATAAGCGAAAGCAACGACAGTACTTAACTTATCGACTTATCGGCAGAACCGATGCTGGTAGGAGGCTGAACGTAATCTTCTTCGTCCGGGAACGTTATCGGACTGGTGTTGGGCGAACGACGGCCTCTGTACGAGTGATTACAGCTTGGCCTTTGGAGTGAAGCATGAAAGTGAAACAACCTTCTAAGAAGACGGTGGCAAGGCTTCGTACTGAAACAAATCGACCCGAAAAGTGGGAACAGATCGAAGGTTTTACCGGACTCTCGCGGCCGTCGGCAATTCGGCTTACGCCAACGTTAGCCAAACGATTGAACGCGCTCATAAATTCCCACTGCTCGAAAAAGTCATCTTCGGTGCAGGAGCAATTGCCCAGGTGCCAAAGGAAATTGATCGGCTCAGCAAGGAGCGGGCATTCATTCTGACTGGTAAGACTCTGGCGACCAAGACTGACTTGGTACGCAAGCTGGAGACCTTACTCGAAGACCGCTGGGTCGGCACTTATAGCGGCTGCCAGCAGCACGTCCCGAGTCACACCGTCGATGAAGCAGTCGTGCGCGCGCGCGAAGCCCAAGCTGACCTCATCATCAGCTTCGGCGGCGGCAGTCCGATCGATGCGGCGAAGATCGTGGCGCTCGAACTGTTAGGCAATCAACCACAGGATGCCATTCCGCAGATTGCTATTTCGACTACGCTTTCTGCTGGCGAGTTCACCCCCTTTGCCGGGTTTACTGATGAGAAGACGCGGGTCAAATCAGTACGCGCGGACCCGCGCATCATGCCTAAGATCGTGGTCCTCGATCCTGAAGTGACGGTGGCTACCCCGACGCAGCTCTGGGCCTCGACGGGCATCAAGGCGCTTGACCATGCGATCGAGGCGTTATGGTCAGTGCATCCACAACCGGTGACTGACGCCTTAGCCATGGAGGCGATCCGCAAGTTGCATCGCTATTTACCCTTATCGGTCAAGGAGCCGACCAATAGCGAAGCGCGGGGGGAATGTCAGGTGGCGGGCTGGCTGTCGATCTTCGGCTTAGCCAATGTCGGCGTGCGGCTCAGTCACATCTTTGGTCATCAGATTGGCGCCCGCTGGGACGTGCCGCATGGGATCACTTCCTGTATCACCATCCCTCATTGCATGCGTTTCCTCGCGCCACAGACTCTGGACCGGCAAGTGCTCATTGCCCAAGCGTTTGGCCTCAAGACCGATGGACGAAAACCTGAGGAGGTCGCGGCTGAAGCTGCGCGCACGGTGGAAGGGTTCATCGACTCCTTCGGCGTTCCCAGGCGGTTGCGCGATGTCGGCGCCAAGGAGAGCGAACTCCCAGCCGTGGCTCATGCAGTGATCGAAGAGAGCGCTATGTGGCACCGGCAGCAGGGGGGCGAGGAAGCGCTGTTGGGGCTGCTGAAACAGATGTGGTAAGAAGGCTGGAATCGGTGAAACGGAGATAGGGAGAAACGGAGAAAGCTTTTTTAAGTCTCCGATTCTCCGATTCCCCGATTCCCCGGTTCTGTCGTGTGAGGCAGATCG
>JACQEL010000297.1 GCA_016200595.1 Deltaproteobacteria bacterium | reverse complement strand
TCCACAACGAGAGCCACTCGCCGTACCGATGCTCGTCGATCAGACGCGCCTCGCGGTAAAGGAATGCCTCGATTTGCTCCCGATCCCATCTCATCGCCGTCATCCTCCCTACGGCTGTAACATCAACTGCCGATAATGTTGCCAGATGCCGCGCACGTGACCTTCGTCGGCGATGTGGCTGGTTTGAATGCCACCTTCCTCAACCCGCTCTCGATGTAGCCCGCGCCGCAGTATCAACCATTCGTTCGCCCGCGCCTGCAAGGCCAACTGTTGACGTTCAAAAATATCCACGTCGTCCGGCGAACCGAAGCCCGCCGGCCCAAAGAACCACTCGTGCTCGCGCAGCCGCGCCGTATTCATCTCTGCCGGCACCCCTTTGAGAAAGCTGGGCTGATAGTAGACGTAGGACTCGTTCGCACTCACTGGCTGTATCCGCCGTACCTGGAGTTGGATGAAGATTAAATTCGGAAAGATATAACCGTGCGGCGGGCCATCCTGCAGAATCTCCTGCGCCCGCTCTCTCCCGTAGCGCTGCTCCATGGCCTCAACATAGGCTTTCCACGCCTCAGTCGCTCCATCACCTTTGGCCTGGTTGCTGAGACTGAGAATTTTGCCCATTTGCCGCTGCAGCGGACGAAAGTCGAACAGCGCATGCCCGCCACCCAAATAGCGGGAGAGGGCGGGAGATTGTTCACTGGTCGTTTGACTCAAATCCACGCCGATGCGGACCCTCATAATGTCATTGGCGGTCTGATGGATAAAGGTCGTATGGTAGTTATCCACCGCGTTCTCTACCTGCATCTTCCAGTTGCCGTGATACCGTTGTTTCTGCGTGCCAGCACACAGCTCTACCTCGCCCTCAGGTGACATCTCCACGAACTGGTCAATCAGCCCTTTGGCATATCCCAGGTGCTCGTCCAAGCTGACGCCTGTGGGACTCAAACTGGCAAAAATAAATCCGCGATAACTCTCCACCCGCGGCACTTTAGTCAAGCCATATTCCTCCTTGCGGAAAGATGGACCGTAGGCGGCGCTGTATGGGGCGCCGAGTAACGCTCCGGTGGTGCTGTAGGTCCACCCGTGGTAGATGCAGCGAAACTCCTGGACATTCCCACATCCGCTCTCACAGACGAGATTGCCTCGATGCATGCAGCGGTTGAGCAGCAGCTGGATTGCTCCTTCTTTGTCGCGCACGAGGATCACTGGTTGGAGGCCAAGCTGCCGTGTGACATAATCTGCTGGCTGCGGCACCTCGCTCTCGTGCCCGACATACACCCAGTGCCGGTGCCAGATCTTCTCTAGCTCCTCATGAAAGATCGCGGGATCATAATACAGCCGCCCATGCACCCGATCCGCTTGAATCAGCTCTTCGTACTGTACTGTTGGCATCGCCGTCAGAGCCATGATCCCCTCCTTTTTTCCTTCTTATGGTCTGTCAATCTTCTTTTTTTGGGTCTCTGCATTCCATCCTTGACAGACTACTAGGTCCGTTGAGTCACGACATCCACCAGGGCCGGGAGTCGGTCTTCTTTAACCACTTTCAGGGCTCGTTTGAGCGCGGGACCAAGCTCGTTCGGTTCTTCAATCGGCCCTTCAGCATAGACTCCGAACCCTTGGGCGATTTTGGCGAAGTCAGGAGCAGGATCCTCGATACGGATGCCGACCACTTTGTTCTCTACCAATCGTCCCCGAGCTTTCGCCATCACTTCCTGATGTTCTTCGTCGTTGTAGTAAGAGCGATTATTGCACATGACTGTCAACAAGGGGAGCTGATGGTGAGCGGCGGTGTAGAGCGCACTGGGTACGTAGAGAAAGTCTCCGTCAGATTGCAGATTCACGCAGACCTTACCCATATCCCGCAAGGCGAGAGCTACTCCCAGAGAAGCTCCAATCCCATACCCGAGCCCGGCTCCACCGCTGCCACCGTAGAATCGCTCGGGCTGCCACTCCCATACCCGCTTCGCCCAACCTCTAGCCGTTCCGTTGGCCAAGATCCAGTCTTCGGCCTTGATGGTCTCCCACACTGTCGCTGCCAGCATCGAGTAAGCGATCGGCCGCTGCAAGCGTTGCTTCTCTACGGTCTCCAGCCACTCTTTCCGTAGGGCCTGGTGACGCACCCGAAGCCGAGCTAGCCGAGCCTGCCGAGTGGTAGCCCGGGAGTCTTTTTGCAGTCGCTCCTCGACAAGGGTCACCAGCGGCGGGAGAGCCACGTTTGCGTCGGCTGCGATCGGGAGGTCAAGCGGAACCAAGGAAAGATAGGTTTGCGCCCAACTGCGCAGAGCATAATCGTTGAGTGAGATCCCGATGATGGTGGCCGGCCGGTCGCTTACCGGCTTGACCTCACGTGTAGTTCTATCCACTTCTCCCAGGGTCCCGAGGAAATCCTGTACATCCAGGGCTAGGATGACGTCAGCCTCGCGGATCATTTCTCTCTTCACCGCGGAAAGCTCTAAGGGATGAGTATTAGGAAAACAGGAACGACCGCGGTACTCATCACCCAGGTCGATCACTGGTGCAGCCAGCACTTCGGCAAGCTGCTGGAGGGCAGCCAGAGTCCTGGGGTGCGGGATCAACGACTCAACCAGGATCAGGGGAAACTCCGCTTCGCATAAAAGCCTGGCAGCGTCTGCCAGGACCCGCGCATCCGCCTGGGGCGGAAAGGCTGGAGCAAACCGGGCGGGGTCCGGCAGTGGGATTGGTCGGTCGAGCCGCCCTTCTTGC
>JACQEL010000296.1 GCA_016200595.1 Deltaproteobacteria bacterium | reverse complement strand
TTACATTGGGGCGTGATTCGTAAATGATCCCAACTACTCCTAATGGCACACGCACCTGACCGATCTCCAAGCCATTGGGTCGGCGCCACATGGCAATCGTTTCACCGACTGGATCGGGCAGTTCGGCAATAAGTTCTAAGCCTTTGGCCATAGCATCGATGCGCGTCTCGTTCAGCGTGAGGCGATCGAGCATCGCCGCGGACAGACCATTTTGCCGTCCAACTTCGAGATCTCGCAAGTTCGCTGCCAGTAAGACGCCACTATCCTGACGCAGCCGAGTTGCAGCTTGGAGGAGCGCCTGGTTCTTTGTCGGGGTTGACGTAGTAGCCAAAGCGCGAGCAGCCTTTTTCGCTGCCTGCCCCAGGTGAACAATCATGCGTTCAAGATCCATAACGGTCCTCCATCACCCTAGCGGGAGCACTTAAACTGCGTGCTTCGACAGGCTCAGCACGAACGGAAAATTTCCAATGAATTCAGTATCCGACCCGTTCGCCAGGAGCTTGTCGAAGCCTGTCTTGAGCCCAGTCGAAGGGGGTGAACGGGTAGTTTTTCAGCACCCTTCTAGAGCAGCGCAAGATCATCACGATGAATGACTTCGTTGCTCACCTTGTAGCCCAGGATTGTCTCGATCTGGCGCGTGCGCGCCCCTTTAATCCGCTCCAAGTCGCTTGAGCTGTAGTTGACTAGCCCGCGGGCAAACTCGTGCCCGTGAGGATCGAGACAAGCTACGCATTCTCCTTCGCTAAATAGGCCTCGTACCTCACGTACCCCTGGAGGTAAAAGGCTACTGCCACGTTCACTGATGGCGGTACAGGCTCCAGCATCAACTACCAGTGTACCAGCAGGTTTAAGAGTATAGGCAATCCAGTGCTTACGACTGGCTAGCCGGTCTGCTAAAGGCAGAAAGAGAGTTCCGGTCTCTATCGTCGGATCGAAGACCAGGGCGAGACTCTGCTCTCGCCGTCCATCAGTAATGATTGTTGGAATACCTGAAAGCGCGGATTTATGGGCCGCTTCGAGTTTCGTGACCATTCCCCCGCGTCCTAAGGGTCCCGCTTCTCCAATACTGGATACTAAGCCATCAGTACCCTTCTCGACTAAAGCAATAAGCTGGGCGTCAGTGTTGGTGCGTGGGTCTCGATCGTAGAGTCCCTCTACATCACTGAGGATGATCAACAGGTCAGCTTCGATTAACACCGCCACCAGGGCTGAGAGATTATCGTTGTCGCCGAACTGGATCTCTTCGACCGCTACGGTGTCATTTTCGTTGACAATCGGAATGACCTGAGCTTCGAGGAGCGTCAGCATGGTACGCTTGGCGTTGAGATAGCGTTGTCGGCTGGCCAAGTCATCGTGCGTCAGCAACACCTGGGCAATGCGGCTCCCTTGAACAGAAAAATACTGCTCATACAGAGCCATGAGAGCGATCTGTCCGACCGCGGCTGCGGCTTGTTTGGCTGGGATCGTCCTGGGGCGCTCTTTCAAACCTAGGCGGCTCATGCCCGCGGCTACTGCACCCGAGGTCACCAATACCACCTCCTTGCCAGCAGAGCGCAGCATAGTCAGCTCAGAAGCAAGATGGGCGACGCGTTCGCTCCTCATTCCCTCCGTACTCGAAAGAATACTACTGCCGACTTTGACAACCACCCGGCGAGTACGAGCCAGAATCTGAGCTTTATGTATGAGTTGTCCTGCTCCTACGCCCATTGCTCAGGCTCTCCCGCCTTTTCCCTGACGTTCTCAGCCTTGCGCGCCTCAAGAGTTTGTACGACCTGCCAGAGCAGTTCTTTCATGCCCTCGCCCGTAACCGCCGAAACTGCCATGAGAGCAATACCACGGCGAGTAAAGGCGTCCCTGACTTCAGGGAGACGCTCACGGGTCGCCGGTAAGTCGAGTTTGGTGACCGCTATCAATTGCGGCCGCGCCAATAATTCCGGGTCAAAGCAGGCTAATTCATGGCTGATGGTGTCGTAATCGTGTAACGGCTCACGCTCGAGGTCGGAAATATCTAACAGATGCAGCAAGACCGAGGTGCGTGAAAGGTGGCGTAAAAACTGCACCCCCAGTCCATGCCCTTGATGCGCGCCTTCGATGAGGCCAGGGATATCGGCCATGACAAACGACCCTTCTTCGCCATAGCGCACGACTCAGAGATGAGGGGTGAGGGTCGTAAAAGGAAAGTCTGCTATGCGAGGCCGGGCGGCAGAGACCGAAGAAAGCAGGGTTGATTTTCCAGCATTAGGAAAGCCAACCAGACCTACATCGGCCAATAGGCGTAATTCGAGTTGCAGGGTACGCTCTTCTCCAGGCAAACCAGGCTGAGCAAACCGGGGGGCGCGGTTGGTTGAGGAGGTAAAAAAGGCATTGCCTTTTCCCCCTTTCCCCCCTTTGGCAACGACGACCTCCATTCCTTGAGAGTCGAGGTCGGCCAAGAGCACGTTGCTCTCAGCGTCGCGCACCAGGGTACCCATTGGAACACGCACGATGAGGTCACTGCCATTTTTCCCGTGCTGATCCTTACCACGTCCGTGCTCACCACGTTCGGCGCGTAGATGATGCTGGTATGATAGATCACTCAAGGTACTTAACTGGGGATCTGCTCGCAAAATGACACTGGCGCCATTACCTCCGTCACCGCCATTTGGTCCTCCGTACGGCTTATACTTCTCGCGGAGAAAGCTGACACAACCGCGACCACCATCGCCAGCTTTCGCCTGGATGCGGATTTCATCAACAAAGTGCATATGGCATATACGCAAAAAGCCCCTTGCGGGGCTCTTCGTCAGCAGGGGCAATTATGGTAAGGCGCCTAAGCCTGGGCGGGTTCAACATGTGACGGGGGGTAGATACTGACCCGTTTACGATCTTTTCCCACTCGCTCGTAGCGCACGACACCGTCAATTTTGGCAAAGAGCGTATAGTCACGTCCCATGCCAACATTAGTGCCTGGATGAATACGCGTGCCGAGCTGGCGAATGATGATATTGCCGGCCCGGGCAAGTTGACCAGCGTAGAGCTTTACTCCGCGGCGTTGGCCCGGACTGTCCCGACCATTACGGCTTGATCCTTGTCCTTTTTTGTGGGCCATAATTTATCCTCCCAGGTTGATAGTCTTGATCTGTACGGCGGTAAACTGCTGACGGTGTCCGCGCTTACGGCGATAGGCCTTGCGCCGTTTTTTCTTGAACACCAGAATCTTGCGTTCTTTGCCGTGTTGAACGATGTGAGCGGTGACACTCGAGCCAGAAACCAGCGGGGTACCGACTTGTACCGCGCCATCAGCAGATGTGAGCAATATTTCGGAAAAAGTAATTTCGCTGCCAACTTCC
Organism: Deltaproteobacteria bacterium; assembly: GCA_016200595.1. Lineage (GTDB taxonomy): Bacteria > Desulfobacterota > Binatia > Bin18 > Bin18 > JACQEL01. Next base: position 2,982 of record JACQEL010000296.1, on the reverse strand, counting down.
CCGGGCAGCAATTCCACCCGTAAGAGTTCTCCGGGCGAGACCCGATACTGTTTTCCACCTGTACGAATGACTGCGTATGACATTTTTTTTACCTACGTGAGCGCGCGAAGTCTGTCAACTGCCAAAAAAACCAACGAGTTAGGAGTTGACCGTAAAAGCCTGACGAATCAGCGCAGGCACAGCAATAGGCCTTCCTTGATCGCCGATGAAAACTGAGGTCACCGTTCCACTAATACACAGAGTCTCCTGGCGAAAAACCTCCAGTACGAAGGTGATAGAGGTCGTGCCCATCCGCTCAGGACGGATATGTACGGCGAGTTCGTCATCGACATAAAGGGGGACATGGAAAGTCGCCGAGACTGATACCCTGGGAAAGCCAAAGGTCTCTTCATGACCGCGCAGAGGAATCCCTGCTTGCCTGAAGAGTTCCCACTCGGCCGCCTCAAAGTAGCGGAACGCGGCTGTGTAATGGATCCGGCCAGAGGCGTCAGTATCAACCCAGCGCACCCTGAGCCTTTCGACATGAGTAATCATAGTTCCGGTTTTATCGCAGAAAGGGAAAACGGCCCGTCAGTTGTGCGGCTCAGACTAGAGAGGTTCAGTGGGGCGACCAGAGGAGTATCTAGCGACAGAGAGTTATCATCTGCGCGACCGAGAACCTCTCTTCGCCTTCACCTTGCGAACGGGCCGATCGTCCTCGGAATCGCTTGCGTCTGAAACGACAAGAGAAGAATTCTTAGGAGTAGCTAAAGCAAGCCGCTTCTGGGGTTTGGCAGAGTCAGTACTAGCAGGCAAAATGCTCGACGGTGCAGCAAGTGCCAGCGAAACAGCCTTATTGCCTATTTTGAGAGCGCTCAGTTGTTCTGCTGCACGCCTCTTCATCTCCGCAAATACAGGGTTCTCCCGACGTGAGGTGCCATCCTCATCTATCGTGGGCAATTTTGCCACCAGCGGATTGATATATTCTCCATTCTTGTGCAGTTCGAAGTGGAGATGTGGTCCGGTGGCTAAACCAGTGGCACCGACGTAACCGATAATCTGTCCACGCTCAACATGATCTCCCTGACAGAGACCTTTTTCAATCCGTTCGAGATGAGCGTAGGCAGTGTCGTATGGACCCGGATGGTCGATACAAACGATATTGCCATACCCGCCCTGCCGACCGGCGAATGTAACCTTGCCGCTCGCGACGGCTCGCACCGGAGTGCCACGCGGCGCGGCGAAATCGACACCTTTATGTGGCCGAATACGCTCCAGGATAGGATGGAAACGGGCAGTGGTAAACACCGAGGAAATACGGGTAAATTTTAGTGGATACCGCAGAAATGCCCGGCTGGAGGAAGAGAAGCTTTGCCCTTTTTCTCGTGGCAAGGGAAACAGCGTAAAAGTCTTGCCCTTAGTAACAATCTCCGCAGCCACAATTCGTCCACGCTCGATAAGCTTTCCGTCGCGCTGAAACTCTTCAAAGAGGACCTTAAAAGTGTCACCAGGCTGCAACTCCGAGAATTCCACGTCCCACTCCATATCAGCTAAATCATCGACAATCGGTCCTGGCACTCCAGCCTTAAGAGCTGCTTTATACAGGCTGTTTTCTATACGGCCACCGACCGCACGCCACATCAACACGCTCGGAAGGGTCTCGCGACGGACAACGAGCTTGCCGTCAGGCTTTTTTTCCAATACCAGGAGCGAGCGCTTATCGATTTCATAGGAGAGAGTCTGAAGGGTCTGGTCCTCATCACCTCCAAGGAAGGAAAGCGTGAGAGTCTTTCCAGGGTACAGCTTCTTCAATTCCTTAATTTTGCGGGCAGAGGCGAGCCACTCTTGGGCTTCGTCGGCACCGACCCCTTGCTCTTGTAAGATCTTCTCTAGGGTAGCGCGTTTCTTGACCTGTAGAGAGGTCTTGAGCGGAGTGGGCGGAGGAGGATCTTTGATAATGGGAGTAAGTTTAGCAATCTGCCGAGGAGCCGGAACTGCAATTACAGCCTCATTCCGGGACTCTTCCTCACCCTCACTGCGAACCTGATTGAGCCGTCGTTTGAGCTGCTCAGTAACTTTTTTCTTCTCGATAGAGGAATCGACTGCGGAACTAGCGGTGCGAACGATAAGACTCAAGAAAGAAAGAGTAAGGATCGGTGCGATAATAAGTAACTGGATTTGACCAGACTGCTGTGCCAGAAGGCTTTTGAGAGTTCCCCGCAGATACTGCATAGCCCACCTCCGGCGTAAAAGCGGTCCCCAAAGTGCCAGCATCAGTCAAAAATGTCAAGCGCAACCGAGGTCAGCAGTCAGCGGTCAGTAAAATAGGGGGCAAAAGGAGAAATGGGTAAGAGAGGGAGGAACATTTTCTCCGTTTCGCCCTTTCACTCACTATTGTTCGGCTCGACTTTTACCAGAGGTGCCCTCGCTCCTCCGTCCGGCCTTACAAGACCGGCCTACCGTCCCGTGCCGCTCCGCGGCACCTGCCAGCACGGCGTGCGGGCCTGAGGGTAGCCGGGGGTTTCAACCCCCGGCGGTGAGACCGGCGGATTGTTATCCCAGGTGCAGTATTTGTGCGGAACACTATTGCCCTTTCGCCTTTTTTGTCTGGCTGATCACTGACGGCTGAGAGCTGAAAGCTAAGAAATCGGCTTCCTTCCCCACAGATTGCTAGCCAAACAGATTGACACGCACGCTCACTTTGCGGTATAGCTTCCCCAACGTTCAGCCATGCGTTCGTTGTTCCTTTCTGCTTCTGTCCCTTCCACCGCCCAGTGCATAAGGCGTAGCGGATCGGGCGGCAAGCCGCTTCACCGGAGGGAGGGAGAGATGTCACCACGTCTACCCCAGCCGAGGTTTGATGCCTGTATTCGGGCAGCCTGGCAAACGCAAGTCGCTGTGGCCCGCCAGACCCCAGGGCTGTTGCCTACCTTAGTGCGTCAGCGGCAGGAACTCTTGCCCCGCTTTGCCGCGGCCTATCGGCAGTTGCGGGCTCTGCCCCGC
>JACQEL010000295.1 GCA_016200595.1 Deltaproteobacteria bacterium | reverse complement strand
TGCCGGGTCTCGGCCAGGATTTGTGGAGAGAACGGGCCAAAGCCAGGCGAGTTGCAAATGAGAGTCAGATTTTTGACGCCGCGCGCTCGTAGAGCGAAGAGCAACTCGTGCGGCCAGCCTTGCAGTACGCCAAACCCGCCCAGGAGAATACTGGCGCCGTCAGGAATATCGGCGACTGCGGCAGCAGCGGTGTAGAGAGGTTTACGCATGTAGTGAACGAATAACAGTAAGAAATTCAGCTTCAGCAATCCTCCGGAGCCTGTCGAGCAATGGCATAAGTTAGCGCGCCCTTCGACTTCGCTCCGCTACGCTCAGGACGAACGGAGTGAGGTGAAAACGCTGAATATTGGCCGTTCGTGCTGAGCGTAGCCGTTAAGCGGCGGAGTCGAAGCACCGGGTTCTTTCCTAAACTTAATGCCATTGGCCTGTCGAGGTCCGGCATTATAGCTCCATCAACATCTGTTTCACCCGTTCGATGCGAGCGGTGAGATAATCGACATGCTGGAAGTCTTCAAGAATGTCCTCTTCAGCGACAGCGCCTTTTTGCAGAAGCGCATCCATCTCAGCCAGAGAAGCCACTCCGAACTTTGCACAGCGTGCCTGCCGCTCGGCATCAAAACTACGCAACTGCTCTAGCAGAAAAGCCCGCAGGCTCTCTCGCGTAAGCGTTTCTTCGCTTAGGGCAAACTCTTTTGCTATCTGCTGGACATCCAAAGACATAGCCTTTTCTCTTTCTTCAGGACGGGCACAATCTAAGCCAACCAGGTTCCATACTTGCCAGTCTGCTCTCCAATTTGGCCGGCACCTCACTTTGCCGGTAAGGGGTGGTGTTCTTCCTGCTCGATCAACTCACTGGCATATGCAAGCGCAGCCCTGATATCTTCCTCAGCTACTCCATACTCCTTGGTAACTTCCTCGACTGTCATCCCACCTGCCAAGCCACCGATAATACGGACAACCGGCACCCGGGTGCCGCGAATGACAGGCTTGCCGTGTTGGATCCCCGGGTCGATAACTATACGGGTATTCATATGCTGCACTCCGTGTCTGAGACAAACTCCCTATCCTTAGGGAGGATTATCCTTTTGTCGCTTTCCAGTTGTCAACCGTGACGTACGCTAATTTCCGTACATGTTCCTGCCAGCATTGACGTAAATAGTGTAGTTCTGCACGGCAGTCAAAAGTTTCGGTGGTGTACGAAACGCCGCGGTAGTCCCAGCTGCGAGATTAGGCAGAGTGACGATTTCCTTGCCAAGCTGCCGGCCTTGAGCATCAAAAAATGTCACTTCAACGTTGACCGTGGCTACCGTCGTAGCCGTGTTGCGAATCTCGCCGCTGACGAGCACCCCGGCGTCAGTATATTCAAGCTTTTTATGCATAACCGGGAATGTCTCTTCTGCTCGCAAAGCCCAGAGCAAGTACATGGCGAAAACTATCACGACTGCCAACCAGAGAAACATTCTCCGCGAGCGTGTGCCTTCACGCCTTGCCATTCTTTAGACTCCCTCGTAAGATGCGGCCCAGCGATTATGCGGCGCTGTCTGATCATGCGCAATCGGGCCTGAAGGAGAAAGCATTGTGGCCGACCGTCCCTGCGACCTGTGTCAACTTGCTCACTATACCCAGTGGTACGCTGAGTTTCATCATCCGTTCCGGTTCACTATTCTTGACTGTGACTCGTGCGACGTACCAATCGTTGTGCTAGGTGAGCATCGAGTTGAGGTGACACTCGAAGAAGTTGCCTATATGGAAAAAGCCCTCAGCCTCGTCGCTGAACAAAGATTTGCCGGCAAGTTTTCTAAATGGATCTTCGACCACCAGATGCGCCAGATTCCGGATCATTACCATTTTCACGTGCGGCCGTTACTGTGGTAAAAAATTCTATGCAAGCTGCGCTGTTGCTGGGCCCTGGACAGCTCTCTCTTCAGCATCTTCCGACGCCAACCCCAGCGACCGACGAGATCGTTCTGAAAATCGCCGCTGCCCTTACCTGTGGCACTGACCTGAAGGCGTTTCTGCGTGGTCATCCGAAGTGGCCGATGCCCACCCGTTTCGGCCATGAGTATGCCGGCACAGTGATAGCCCGGGGCTCCCAGGTCACCACTGTACACGAAGGGGATGAGGTCATGCTGGTCCCCACCGGACCGTGTGGCAGGTGTTTTTACTGCCACCGTCAACAAGAGAATCTGTGCACTTCACTGATGGAGACTTATGTGCTCGGGGGCTATGGCGAATATCTCACCGTCCCGGCTCGGGTCATCCGCACGAATCTCTTTGCCAAACCTGCGGCATTATCCTTTGTGGCCGCCGCCCTGCTCGAGCCGCTCTCGTGCGTGATGTTTGGGCTCGGGCAGCTGGTATTGCGGCCGGACGATACCGTCGTCGTCATCGGGGCCGGCGCGATTGGACTGCTGCAACTGATGGCGTTGCGTGCATTAGGAATAGAAAGAGTCTATGTTGTCGCTCGTAATCCGCAGCGAGCGGCAGCCGCTCAACAGTTAGGGGCATGCGGTATCATCGCTTGCTCGGCTGAAGACGCCAGAGAAGAGGTGCGGGCCGTGACTGCGGGCCGTGGAGCTGACATCGTGATCGAGTGCACAGCACAACCGCGCGTGTGGGAAGCCGCCCTCTGCTTGGTACGACCGGGTGGACAGGTAGTGCTGTTTGGTGGGTGTCCCGCAGGAACGACAGCGACCTTCGCTACCTATCGGCTGCACTATGATCAGGTCCGCCTCCTCAGCCCATTTCACTTCACTCCTGCAGCCGTACGACGCGCTTACGAGTTGCTCGTGTCAAGAAAGATAGCGGCCGGCAGTCTGATCAATGGGTCATATCCACTTGCCCAACTCCCCTACGTCTTCGAGCTCTTGCAACGAGGCGAGGGAATCAAGTATGCAATAATCCCTTGACTGATGGGGTGCCTACACTATGAAATTGGTTACTCCGACTGAAGCGATCCGTGCAATTCCCGACGGCAGTACGGTAATCTTTCCGCACGGCTGTGTGGAACCCACGACTCTCTATACCGCCTTTCAGCAAGAGGTCGAGCGGTTCCACAATCTGACGATCTACTCTGGACTAGCCTTTGGCGAGTATCCATTTCTCAACAAAGGACTCGGGACGAATTTCCGCTACATTACCTGGCAGGCGGCGCCCCGCATCCGCCGATTCTTCAAGGAGAAAAAGGCTGGGTTTGTGCCGATGCGGTTCAGCGAAATCACCCGCCTGGTGAATAAAGATGGGCCGATCAAGCCTGATGTGGTGGTCACACAAGTCTCGCCCCCCGAGTCCGATGGCACCGTCAGTCTCGGCATCTCGGTCAGCTTGTATCAAGATTTCATCGATAGCGCCCGCCTGGTGATCGTCGAGGTCAATCCCAACATGCCGGTGACCGCCGGCAACAGCCGCGTCCCGTTAGAAAAGATCCACTTGGCGGTGGAATCGTCAGCGCCGTTGGGCGAGTATCATACGCCCCACCACAGCGAGCGTGATCAGCGTATCGTCGACTATGTCCTCGACCTGATTCCCGACCACGCTTGGGTGCAGCTCGGAGTCGGCTCAGCGCCGGATATGGTGCTGTACCGTTTGGCGGAGAAGCCGCGGATCAACCTGTACTCCGGCCTGCTTTCCCAAGGACTCATCCACTTTGTCGAGCACGCTCGGCATACGCCCAAACTCATCACCGGCGAGGTGGCGGGCGACAAGGAACTGTACGACTTCTGCGGTCGGACCCCGCTGGTGGAGATGGCCACGTCGAGCGTGACCCACAATATTCTGCTGCTGGCCAAGCTGCCGCGCTTCGTGTCGATTAACTCGGCAGTGGAGATTGACTTGCATGGGCAGAGCAACGGCGAAACCATCGGTGAGGTCCAGATCAGCGGTGTGGGCGGGAGTTTGGACTATATCGAAGCGGCCGCGCTTTCCGACGGCGGATTGTCGATCATTGCTCTCCCGTCGACGACCGAAGATGGGAAGCACTCGAAGATCGTGCCGCGGTTGCCTGGGGCAATTGTGACGACTCCGCGCTTTTGTACTGATTATATCGTGACTGAGTACGGGGTTGCGCGGCTCAAAGGGAAGGACTTGCGCGCTCGCGCTGAAGCGCTGACAGCCATTGCCCACCCAGATTTTCGCGATGAATTGGCAAACAGTGGGTAAAAAGGCGAAGAATAAAACGTGAAGCGTAAAACGTAATGGGGAATCGCAGGCAGCCCTTTTATTTTACGTTTTACGGTTTACGTTTTACGTATGCGCGCTCTCATCCTCTTCCTTGCGACCGGTGCCTATAGCGGCTACGCGCCGGTTGCTTCAGGCACGGTTGGATCGCTGGTTGCGCTGCCGTTGATCTTCCTCTCTGCTCAACTCCTCCACGTCTCTGCAGTTTTACAGATCTGCGCCCTTGTTCTGGCAATTGCCGGTGCCTGTTGGGTTGCAGGGGCAGCCGAAGCGTATCTTGATGAGCATGACAGCGGCAAGATTGTCGTCGATGAAATCGTCGGATTTCTGACCGCTACCGCCTTGTTAGACTTGACCTTCCCGCGGCTTATCGTCGCCTTTTTTCTTTTCCGCCTCTTTGATATTCTCAAGCCCCCACCGGCCCGGTATTTCGACCAACACGTATCCGGTGGGGTGGGAGTCGTTCTGGACGATGTGTGTGCAGGTATTTATGCCAATCTAATTGTGAGGGTTTTATTATGATCGAACGTGCGGCTATTCTCAGTACCGGAGACGAGATCACCACCGGCAAGGTGGTTGATACCAATGCCAACTATATCGCGGATAAATTAGTCGAGGCTGGAGTCGAGGTCGTCTCGGTTCTCACCGTGGGGGACGTCGCCGAACGCATCATTTGGGCCTGGCAGCAAGCCATTACCCAGGCCGATGTCATTATCTCTACCGGCGGCATCGGTCCAACCGCTGACGACTTGACCACCGAACTGGTGGCTAAGGTTGCCGGCGTCGATCTGTTCTTTTCCGAAGAGGTGGCCGAACGCATCCGTCGCGTCTTTGCCTCGCTTAACCGGCCGATGCCGGAAAATAATCTGAAACAGGCGCGATTCCCGGCCGGTTCGGTCATCATTGCCAATCACCTGGGCACCGCGCCTGGCTACCGGTTAGACCTTGATACGCCGCATGGCCGCAAACATCTCATCATCCTCCCCGGGGTCCCGCGTGA
>JACQEL010000325.1 GCA_016200595.1 Deltaproteobacteria bacterium | reverse complement strand
CGGTTGAGCGATGTGGTTATCCTCACCTCAGATAACCCACGCACCGAGGAGCCGGGGCACATCATTGCTGAAGCCGAAGTCGGGCTGGTCCAGACTGGACAGTTAAAAGTTGCGGAAACAGCCGCGCTCTCCACCCTCCAGCAAGGGTATCTGGTGATTGCTGATCGACGCACGGCAATTCGTACAGCCCTGGCTGGCGCACAGCCGGGAGACCTAGTGGTGATCGCCGGCAAGGGACACGAAGATTATCAAATCATTGGCACGACCAAGTATCATTTCGATGATCGAGAAGAGGTGCGCAATTACCTGACGATGGTGTATGGCGAGGGACGCGCATGAACTTTTCGCTCTGCGCACTTTTTATTCTCCCCGATGGGAAGGCTTGATGTTATACGCGTTGTTGTACCCCTTACACACGACCTACTCGGCGTTCAACGTGTTCCGCTATATCACGTTCCGCACGCTCTTGGCGGCTATCATGGCCTTGAGCGTGTCATTTCTCTTTGGTCCCTGGTTGATTGCTCGCCTGACGGCGCTGCAAGTTGGTCAACAGATCCGCCCTGATGGTCCAGCGTCACACCAGAGTAAAGCCGGGACGCCAACCATGGGCGGCGCGCTGATCCTGTTTTCTCTCACCTTAGCGACCCTGCTCCTTGCAGACCTCGCTAACCCGTACGTGTGGCTCGCCCTTGGCGTCACTCTGAGTTTTGGTTTGATCGGATTTGCCGATGATTACCGTAAGCTCAGACGTCGCAACTCTCGAGGTCTCACTGGGAGACAGAAACTCGTGCTGCAGTTCGCCATTGCCACCATAGCGGCTTTCCTCTTGTTGTATCTGTCGGGATTTGACAGCACCGTCCCGGTTCCTTTCTTCAAAGACGTGCACCCGAACCTCGGGTGGTTCTACGTTCCCTTTGCCGCTCTGGTCATGGTCGGCGCCTCGAACGCGGTGAACTTGACCGACGGACTCGATGGCTTAGCCATCGGGCCGGTCATGATTACCAGTGTGACGTACGCGATCTTCACCTATGTCAGCGGGCACGTGAAGATCGCCGAGTATCTCCAGGTGAGCTATGTTGCCGGCGCCGGCGAGCTGGCGGTGTTCTGTGGCGCCTTAGCCGCGGCTGGCCTGGGGTTCCTGTGGTTCAATGCCTACCCGGCGCAGATGTTTATGGGTGACGTGGGATCGCTCTCTCTCGGAGCGGCTTTGGGGGTCGTCGCCCTCATTAGCAAGCAGGAGATCGTGCTGGTCCTGGCGGGTGGCGTTTTTGTGATTGAGGCGACCTCGGTCATCTTTCAGGTGGTGTCGTACAAACTCAGGCGCAAGCGGATTTTCCGCATGGCACCTTTGCATCACCATTTTGAGCTCTTGGGCTGGCCGGAACCGCAGATTATCGTGCGCTTCTGGATCGTGTCGCTGATCTGCGCGCTGGGCGCGTTGAGTACGCTCAAATTACGGTAAAATTGCTGACAGATAACAACGCTATGCATGGCACACCAAGATATGGATTTGACAAGCGAGCCTCCGGTCCGGGTGCCACTGGCGGCTGGTCCGCCAGTGCGAGCGGTGGGCACGGGCAGGCAAGCTGCCCGTGGCACCCCGACGGGAATGTGTTCCCTCTCAATCCCGATCTTGGTGTGTTCTTCATATAGCTTGTCCCATAGATCATTAAAGGTGTTATGACGACGATTCGCTCCAACAGCATGGACTCCCAAGAACGACGCAGGCCGATCGACCCGTGGCTGTTGTTAGCTGTGGTCTTGCTCTTGCTGGTCGGCGAAGTGATGGTGTTCAACACCACCTATTTTTATGCGTTCGAACACTTCGGTGATCCTTACCGTTTCGTCTGGAAGCACCAAATTGCTCTCGCTCTCGGCAGTCTCGGGCTTGTGGTGGTCGCTTCTTTATCTTTGGCGGCGTACCGCCGTCTCGCCTATCCGGTGCTCGTGCTTGCCTTCCTGGGTTTGCTGGTGGTGTTTATGCCTGGAGTGGCCCACGGCAAGATCCATCGCTGGATTGATCTGGGACCGCTGAACTTTCAGCCTTCAGAATTCGCTAAAGGCGCGACCGTCTTGTATCTTGCCCATTTCCTAGCCAAGAAAGGCGAACGTATCGCCAGCGTTCTCTACGGTCTGCTCCCTCCTCTGCTGATCGTCGGCACAGTGGTCGTGCTGATTGTCCTGGAGCCTGACTTAGGCGGCGCAGTGTTTGTCAGCATGATCCTCTTTGCCTTGCTTTTTGCCGCCGGTGCACGGATACCGCATCTCGCCGCGCTGGCCGCCTGTGGCGGAGTGTTGCTGGTTTTTGCCATCATCACGGCGAGCTATCGCAGTGACCGGTTAGACTCTTTTTTTAATCGCGCGGCGAACAAGCAAGGGAAAAGTTACCAACTCAACCAATCCCTCCTGGCCTTTGGCGCCGGGGGAGTTCGCGGGGTCGGCCTGGGAGAGAGTCGGCAGAAAATGTTCTACCTGCCAGAAGCTCATACGGACTTTATCTTTGCCGTGGTTGGCGAGGAAACCGGACTGTGGGGGACGATGGGGATTCTCGCGCTCTTCACCTTGCTGGGTATGCGCGGCTTGCGTGTCGCGACACGTCACCCGCAACCCTTTGGTCGCTTACTCGCCTTCGGCTACACATTTTTGTTGGTGTGTCAGGCTGGCCTCAATATGGCCGTGGTGCTCGGCATGTTGCCGACGAAGGGATTGCCCTTACCCTTCATTAGCTATGGTGGCTCCTCTTTAGTCATGACCTTAGCGTACACCGGCCTGCTCCTCAATCTTTCCCGCGATATCCCCAGGGAGAACCGCGTCTATGCCTAGAGGAATACGCTTGCTCCTCGCTGCGAGTGGCACCGGCGGGCACTTGTTCCCGGGTATCGCGGTCGCTGAGGCGGCGCGACGGGAGGTCGGCGCCGAAGTGCTGTTTGTCGGAACGGCCAGCGGGATGGAGAAAGAAGTGATCCCACGGCTCGGTTTTACCCTGCGCCTCATTCCGGCAGAGCAACTGCGCGGCCGTAGCTGGTGGGGTGTCGCCCGCGCGCTCTGGGCAGCACTCCGGGGACTGAAAGCGGCGTGGCGCGTGGTGCGCGAATTTGCCCCGGACTTGATCTTCAGTATCGGCGGCTATGCCTCCGGCCCCATGGTGTTAGCCGGCTGGGCCCGGCGGGTGCCATGTGTCCTCCTGGAACCGAATGTGATTCCTGGACTCACCAATCGACTACTTGGCCGATTCGCGACCCGCGTGTGTGTCGGTTTCCCGCGGACGGCTCACTTTTTTCCTCCACAAAAAGCGGTATATACCGGCAACCCGGTACGCTGGAGTGGTCCGGCTCCTCTGGCCCATGCGTCTACCTCAGCGACCGAGTTCACCTTGCTCATCTTCGGCGGGAGCGCCGGTGCGCGGCGCCTTAACCAGATACTTCCTCAAGCTCTCGCTCTTGTCGGCGCAGATATGCGCGTGATTCATCAGACCGGGAAAGCCGAGCACGCTGAGGTCAGCGCTGCCTACGCCCGGCTGGATATCGCCGCGACAGTGGTCCCGTTTATCGACAACATGCAAGAAGTGTATACCGCCGCCGACCTGGTCGTCTGTCGCGCTGGAGCCACAACCTTGGCTGAGCTCACCACCCTCGGGAAGCCGGCGATCCTGATTCCCTATCCCTATGCAGTTGATGACCACCAACGCGCGAATGCTGAAGTCCTGGTCGAAGCTGGGGCCGCCCACCTGATCCTTGATGCTGACCTCACTCCCGAGCGAGTCAGTGAGGTCGTTCATAGCTTGATAACCAACCGCCAGCAGCTTGAAGCTATGGCGCGCGCTGCCGCTGCGCTCGGCCGCCCGGATGCCACCGCCGCGGTCGTGCGGGAATGTCTGGCGTGTCTCCCGCGTTCCAACCGGCCAGACTTGGAGGAAGCCGTATGTCAGTAGTAGTTGAACGTTCAACATTCAACGTTCAACGTTTACTGGTGAATCAGGAATCTGGGACTATGAACGGGAAAGAAGGCCAAGTCCTGTTTGGCACTCACTGTTGCATCCACTTTGTCGGCATCGGCGGTATTGGCATGAGCGGCATCGCTGAGGTGTTGCTCAATTTAGGGTATCAAGTCAGTGGCTCAGACATTGCCGAGTCGGAGACGACGCGGCGCTTGGCGACCCTTGGCGCGCGTATCTCTTATGGTCATCGGGCCGAACAGGTCACTCCTGAGGTGGATGTCGTCGTGATCTCCTCGGCGGTGAAATATGCCAACCCGGAAGTCGTCCGCGCTCGTGAACTCATGATCCCGGTCATTCCCCGGGCGGAGATGCTGGCCGAACTGATGCGGCTCAAGTATGGCATCGCCGTCGCTGGTACGCACGGCAAGACTACAACCACCTCCCTGGTGGCGGCAGTGCTCGCGCAAGCCCACCTCGATCCCACCATGGTGATCGGCGGCAAACTCAACGTGCTGGGCTCGAACGCTCGGCTGGGTCAGGGTCGCTTTCTGGTTGCCGAGGCTGATGAGAGCGACGGCACGTTTCTGCTGCTCACCCCTACTATTGTGGTCGTCACCAATATTGACCCCGAGCACCTCGATTTCTACGGCGACATGGAGCGAGTGAAAGCCGCCTATTTGGAATTTATCAATCGTGTGCCTTTTTATGGCCGGGCCGCCTTGTGTTTGGATAGTGTCAACGTCCGTGCTCTCCTTCCACATGTACGCAAACGATTTATCACCTACGGACTCAGCCCCGAGGCCGAACTGACCGCCCGCGACCTGAAAGTCTCGGACCTGACAACTTCGTGTGAGGTATGGTATCGGGACGAACGCCTGGGCGAACTCCGTCTGAACCTACCGGGACGCCACTACGCGTTGAATGCGCTGGCGGTGGTAGCAGTCGCCCGGGAACTCGGCATTCCTTTCGCCCAGGTACAGGAGGCTTTACACAGCTTTGGCGGCATCCAACGCCGTTTCGAGGTCAAAGGCGAAGCAGCTGGAGTGCTGGTGGTCGATGACTATGCCCATCACCCGGAGGAGATCCGTGCCACTTTACGCGCCGCACGAGAAGGAGTCGCGCGGGAGGGAACCCGGCGTCTCATCGCCCTGTTCCAACCGCACCGCTACAGCCGCACGCGTGATCTGTTTGACGATTTCCTTTCGGCTTTCGATGACGCGGATGTCTTAGTGCTCACCGAGATTTATCCAGCCGGCGAGGAACATCTTGAGGGCATCTCAAGCGAAGTGCTGTACCGAGCGCTGAAAAAGCGTGGACATGCGGACGTGCGCTTTGTCCCACGCCGCGAAGACCTCGCTACTGCCGCTCGGGAGTTGGTCCAAGCTGGAGACATCGTTCTGACCTTGGGCGCCGGCGATATCTACCGAACTGGCAGTGAATTGCTCGCGCAGTTGCGTGGGGAGGAAAAAGATGCGCACTGAGCTGCGGGAGCGCTTGCGCAGTCTTTTGGGCGAGCGGTTACGCTTTGCCGTTCCCTTACTGCGCTACACCTCTTTTCGGGTTGGCGGTCCGGCAGAGGTCTTTGCCGAGCCTGACACACTCGCAGAACTTCAGGCTCTCGTCGCCCTTCTCCACCAAGAATCCGTGCCCTACTTTCTGCTGGGCGGCGGCACCAACATCCTCATCAGCGATAAAGGCGTTGGTGGAGTGGTCATCAAGCTCGGAGAAGGATTCGACTACAGCCGCTGGGAAGAACAAGAAGATAGCGCACGTGTACGGGTTGGCGCGGCTCGTCCCTTAGGACGCTTTGTCCGTGAGGCTATCGCCAAGGGCTATGGAGGAGTGGAATTTGCCGAAGGTATTCCCGGAAGCCTGGGTGGTGGACTGTTAATGAACGCCGGCGCCTTTGGCGGTGAGCTGAGTCGCGTCGTCGAAGCGATCTCGGGGATTTGTCCGGATGGAACACTGGTGCGTTTGCCTGGAGAAAAACTGGGATTTGCTTATCGGCGCACCGCTCTCCCCCCAAGACTGATCGTGACCGAGATTGAATTCCACGTGCAACGCCAGCCACAGGAAGTCCTCACAGCAGCAATGCGTGAAGCCCAACGCAAACGGCAGCAAACGCAGCCGCACGGTTACCCGAACGCTGGCTCGATCTTTAAAAACCCTCCTGGAACTTATGCCGGACGCTTGATCGAAGCCGCCGGTCTGAAGGGTCTTGTCCGTGGAGGAGCGCAGGTGTCCGAACAACACGCGAACTTCATTGTCAACACCGGGAGAGCGAGCGCGGCCGAGGTGAGGCAACTCATGGAGCAAATCCAACAGACAGTTTGGCAAAAAAATCATGTCTGGCTTGAGCCGGAAGTACGCTTAGTCGGGGAATGGTAAGAGGAAATGATGAATGATGAAATTAACAGCGCCTAACAAAACGACTGTCATT
>JACQEL010000324.1 GCA_016200595.1 Deltaproteobacteria bacterium | reverse complement strand
CTTCCTGGCTGCGTCGTACACGGAGCGCGCAAGCAAAAGAAAACGGGGTCGTTGTGCCTTGCGGGGAATGCAACGCTTGCTGTAGGTCGTTTTACTTCATCCATATCAGGCCCGAAGAGACCCAGACCCTTGCCCGGATACCTAGAGAGCTCTTATTCGCGGCACCCGGTTTGCCCGAGGGTCATGTGCTGTTGGGTTACGATGAGAATGGTCACTGCCCAATGCTGATCGACAACAAGTGTTCGATCTATGCGTATCGCCCGCTCACTTGCCGCACCTACGACTGCCGGATCTTCCCCGCAGCCGGGCTTGCCGCGGGTGACGATGACAAGGCGCTGATTACTCAGCAAATACGACGCTGGCAGTTCAGTTTCCCCACCAAGCTGGACCACAACCAGCAGGCAGCGGTACAAGCTGCCGCAAGGTTCTTGCGGCAGCGCGCTGAATGCTTCCCTGCTGGGGTAATACCGAGCAACTCAACCCAGTTGGCCATTCTCGCGCTCAAGGTTTACGACGTTTTTCTCAAGTACGGCGACGAGTCCGGCAAAACCGGGCGCGTACCTCCAGATCTCGAAGTCGTCAAAGCAATAATGGAGGCTAACGAGAAGTTAGAGGCTGGGCGTGATACACCCAGCAAAAGTTCACCCCGCCTAGCTAAACCAAGGGCGGTCCAACCAAAAACATGAAGATATACCTCGTGCGGCATGGCGAACCCCTTGTCAATCACAATCAGAAGGCGAATCTCCTCGGCTACGCGAAGTGGGTGAGAAGCTACTATCACGTCGGCATCAAGCTCGATACAGAGAAAGCTGCCGCGCCAAAGAACTCAAGCGGGCAGGGTGGCAAGGCTCCGTTCCGTCCAAGATCAAATATTGGGATGTAGTGGTGTTAGAGAAAGATGCCTGCTGACAGTGCAAATGATTGTACCCGATACCGTTCCCGCCTCTAAGCATGCCTGCCTCCACAAAGCCGTGGACGCCTTGGCTTCCCTCGGTGGTGTCGTGGCCGTCGTGCTTGGTGGCTCTTACGCCCGGGGCACGCACCACGCAAACTCAGATCTCGACCTGGGCGTCTACTACTCAGAGTCTGCTCCCTTCGCGGTCGAGGAAATTCGGCGGGTGGCGACGCAGCTCAGCAACGACACTCCTCCGGTCGTCACCGATTTCTACGAATGGGGACCCTGGGTCAATGGCGGTGCCTGGATTCACACCGCAGGGGGGAAGGTTGATTTTCTTTACCGGAACCTCGATCAGGTAGAGCGGACGATTCAGGACGCCTGGCAGGGCATCTACCAACACCATTACAACCAACAGCCTACCTTTGGATTCTACAGCGTCATCTACCTGGCAGAGACCCACGTGTGTGTTCCCCTTTTCGATCCCCAGGCCTCTCTTACCCAACTCAAACAAAGGGTGTCGTCCTATCCACCGAAGCTGAAGCAAGCCATTGTGGTAGACTCGCTCTGGGGTGCAGAATTCGCCTTTCTCTTTGCTCACAAGTATGCCACTAGCGGTGACGTGTATAACGCGGTCGGCTGCCTCTCTCGCATTGCCGGGTATCTGACCCAGGCGTTATATGCGCTCAATGAGAGCTACTTCATGACTGACAAAGGGGCACTGGATGCCATCACGCAGTTTGCCCTCTGTCCCTCTCAGTATGTGGAGAGGATCACCCAAGTCTTAGCGCATCCTGGTGCAACAAGAGAGCAACTCTCTAGGTCGGTCAACGTGCTCGAAACGCTCTGGCAGGAGGTTGTCAGCCTAACTGGGAACATTTATAAGCCGAAATATCCTTTGCGCTGAGCAGTAGACACTTAGAGCGGTTCTCATTTGCATGCGACCTAGAAACCCCAACGTAGAGACGCGACATGTCGCGTCTCTACAACGAGCGGTAGTGGGAAGGAGACAAGGTGAAGGATCGAGTTCAAATTATAGGCAGCTATCTTTCTCCGTATGTACGAAAAGTGCTGGTCTTCCTCGACTTAAAAGGAGTGCCATACGAAATCGATCCCATCATCCCCTTCCTGGGGGACGACCGGTTCGCAAAACTGAGCCCGGTGCGGCGTATCCCCGTACTCCTCGACGAGCAGGTCACGCTTGCGGATTCTTCTGTCATCTGTCAGTACCTCGAGGAACGCTATCCAGAGCCAGCTCTTTACCCTAAAGATATAGTAGACCGTGCTCGTGCCCGGTGGCTTGAGGAATTTGCCGACTCGCGCATGGGAGAAGTGTTCATCTGGCGGCTGTTCAATCAGGTCGCAATCAAGCCGTTTGTGTGGGGTGAGCAGACAGACCCGGAGGTGGTAAAGAAGACGCTGAGGGAAGAGATCCCCCACGTCCTCGACTATTTGGAAGCGCAAATCCCATCAGAGGGTTTTCTCTTCGCCAGGGTCTCCATCGCTGATATCGCCATTGCCTGCTTCTTTCGCAACGCGGCGTTCGCCCGCTTTCGCGTCGATGAGACCCGTTGGCCAGCCACCGCTTCCTTCGTCCAGCGAGTCCTGGGGCTCGAGAGCTTTGAGAAGCTCAAGCCCTTCGAAGAGCGGCTGAGACGGACGCCGATTGCCCAGCAGCGAGCCGCGTTGGCCGAGATGGGCGCACCATTAATGAGCGAGACTTACGGTACGGCGGTCCCACGCCGGGGAGTCATGCGCATCGATTAAAATGTTCAGGGCTCAACCTGCACAATTTCCTTCGTAGCCGTGTTATAGCGAGCGACGGGGGTCCACTGCGGAGAGTTTCCTACTTCCCTAATTACCCAAAAATCAAAATTACCGAACTGGCGATCTCCCGCGGCATTTAATATCGTCCAACCGGTAGTGCCAAAAAAGGAGGCGGCCTCCTCGGGAAAATCCTGAGTAAAATCGTCGAAACTGACTCTTCCCCGGTGGCTGATCAGCGCCCTCGCTACCACCCACACCGCGTCATAAACGCCCAGGGCGAATGACTCTGGCTCAGTCCCGGTCTTTCCTTCGCCGCCTTGCTGGATTGCCCGAGCGTGGACCATCCGCCGGTGAGAGAAAATAGACCACCCACCACAACTGTACTTTTCTTCACTCTGGGCGAGCCAGCCTCGGCGTCTCGTAACGGGACTATTCCCGCGTTCAAAGCTGCTAGGCCCAACAGATAGAAAACTTCCAGTGAACTTTCATGACTCCTCTTCATCCTCCTCAACGATTAAGAAAATCTGGGTACTCTTTCGTATGCTCAGGCTCTGCCTGGGGTGACGAAAATTCGCTGAGGCTGAGAAGGGCAGGAGATCCTGTTTTTGGTCCCTGCGCCCAGACCGTGTCTGCGCCGGCACGCCTCACCCCTCGTACCCGGGCTCTGCCCGGGTACGCCCTGAGT
>JACQEL010000323.1 GCA_016200595.1 Deltaproteobacteria bacterium | reverse complement strand
CCGCGCATCTTCTGCTACGATAGGGACCAAAGGAGGACAAAAAGGAGGAGACTAAGGCGAGAGCGACCTCACGAGGCCACTCTCCCCAGGAGGTACTCAGATGTTCGTGCACCCCTTTTTCTCTGCACTGCCCAGTGGCGTACTGGATATGACCGCAGACTTTACTCCCCTCTTTGTCGGCTTGATCGTCACGCTCGGACTGTGTGTCTTAGGCTTGGTTGCTGCGATCGGCAGGCAGGACACAGGGCGGACGGAAAAGAAAATGCCTGCTCAGGCGGCCCGCGCACCACAGTTGCCCAAGGCTGCGTAGAGCCAAAGCTGTGACGGCTCACCGCCAGGTCCTCTCCCGCCTAGGCGGGGAGGAGGCCCACAGGCAACGGCGGGGGAACCTACGGGTCTTCACACCTGCGAGATACTTTGAGGATGACTCCGTGGGTCGCGCCTGCCGACGCGACTCTCAGTATTTTTCGGCGTAGGAAGTAGTATGAAGATGTGACCCATCTCACCACACAACTTTCTAACCAGGCTTCGACAGAACAGCCCAGAAAAAAGAGGAAAGTATATGAGACGGTTAGGTATGTTGCTGACTGCTCCCTGCGCGGTGTCCATACTGCTGGCCGGCGCACTGCTGCCCGTGACGCCCGCGCTGGCTCAGGGCTTTCCAGCGACGGGACAAACAAAAGCCTATCAGGCCGATAAGAACGACGGCATTGACGGGCCGGTGGATGTCCCGGACGATGGCACGCTCCAGCGCGGGAAAACCTTGCGCTACAAAGTGCGGAAAGATGGCACGGTTGAGGATAAGAACACCGGCTTGATTTGGGAGGTGAAATGCACGGGGGCAGGCTGTCCGGCCTTGCATGACGTTGGCAATACTTATCCGTGGTCCGGCAATGGCTCAACGGACACGATCTGGGACTGGCTGGATAAGATCAACGCGGAAGGTGGGAAGGGCTATGCCGGGCACGACGACTGGCGGATCCCGAATGTGCGGGAGTTGCAGAGTATTTCGGATTTTGGAATGGTCAGTCCCGCAGCGATCGATCCGATTTTCGGTCCCACTATCGCGTCCGACTACTGGTCGTCGACTACCGACGCGAGCGACCCGTCGTGTGCGTGGGTCGTGCCCTTCGCCGACGGTCTCGTCAACGCCAGCGAGGAGAACCTCAGCCTCTTCGTCCGTGCTGTGCGGGGTGGCCCGAAGTAGATCATTTGGTTCTTTGTCTTATTTGATCCTTCGTGAGGTAGTAGCCGACCAGTAGGCGCTATCCTCTTGGGCAGAGGCAGGCAGCGGTATGAGAAGACCGCACGATTAAACGGGATTGTTACATAGCTATGAGTGAAAAAGCAAGGAAAATTTATCCTCCAAAATATGAGAATAACACTGAAAAACGGTTTAGCTGGGGTAGGGTAGCCCTCCTCAAGCCTCATTTGTCACGTTAGCTCCTCCAGCAAGGCCTTGGCCTCTTGCAAGTCTTTCGTCTCAAAGCCTTCGCTGAACCAGCCGTAGATCTCCGCTAACAGCGCGTGAGCTTCTTTCTCCTTGCCCTGCTGTTGCCCCAATCGGCTGCAGGGATTAGGCTCGAGAGGCAAAACCACACGAGGAAGCCGGGAGCCGTCCATCGGCGCGCGCCTGTTTTACAATTGGACAACTCGGGCTGCGCAGGCAGTAGTTCGAGAGCCGGCCGCTGGCCAGATCGCCGCGGATTTCCTGCAGCTTCGGACTGTTGAGGACACTGCGCAAGAAAACGTCCAACGGACGGCCTCCCTGTTCACCCCAAGTGGCTACGGGGTCCGTGCCATAACAACACGGCATGATGCCGCGTCTCAGCACATAAAGAGTCTTCCACGGCTCGCTGCACAAGGGCGCGCCAGCCTCACTCGCGGAGACGGGAAATTGCTCCCATTCCACGTAGACGTCCATCTGCATGGCCTGAGCGAGTCGCCGGACCCGGTCACCAATTTCCGTCAGTTCGGTGGACGTCAACAGCTCGCCGGCATAGTCGAAACGATAGCCGTTATTCGTTGTCACGGCGTTGACATTGTCATCAAGAGCTAACGCCCGCAGCTTTACGTGATCCACGCCCAATTCGGACATGAGGGTCAGAAAGCGTGGCAGGTCCTCGAGGTTCGAACGCATGACAATGCACGATATGTAGACACGCGGCAGGTTGCCATACTCGCGCTTCTCCCGACAGAGCGCGCCAAGATTTTCCAGGACACTATTCCACCGATCGTTGCGATAGCGGGCGTACCCTTGAGCGGTGGGAGAATCGATCGATACATAGAGCTCGACGTTCCGGCCCAAAAGCTCACGGCGACGTTTCGGGGTCAAGAGCTGACCGTTTGTGGTGAGCGAGAAGTGCTTGCCGTCCTCATCGATTCGGGCCGTGATTTCGCCGAATTGCTTGTGCATCGTCGGCTCGCCGATACTGCAGTCGTTG
Source organism: Deltaproteobacteria bacterium (assembly GCA_016200595.1). GTDB lineage: Bacteria > Desulfobacterota > Binatia > Bin18 > Bin18 > JACQEL01. The sequence continues at coordinate 7,451 of JACQEL010000323.1, read as the reverse complement.
ATGTGCGTGCTGCAGCGATAAAAATCTCTGAGGTCATCAAGAGTCTTGATGGTAAACGGCGGAGAACCGCGCTCCAACTCCTTTGCCCAATCCCACGCGCAGTACACGCAGGCTTGATCCTTTTCCGGAATGTTGCAGCGGACCTCCATGTTAATGCGCAAATAAGGAGGTACCGACTCTAAGACCACTTGACCGGACTCGTATTCCTGCTGATTGCGTATGCAGTTTGCCTGGGACGCCGAGAGCATAGCGAAACGTCGCGCCTCGTCGAATAACTCGAAACGACGAATCATTAGACCGAGTTCCCGGCCATCACCCGGGACATCAATGAGCGGTGTTACCTGAAGATCCAGCACGTCGTCGCTACGCGCGTCGAGCGGACCAAAAACATACGCATGCCAACCGCGGCCCAGCGCTATCTGCCACTGGCTGCCTCGTTCGGAACGAATGGTAAGACTTCCTGTGTTCCCGTAGTAACAAGCCTGCAACTCCGCGTAGCGTGCGGCTTGAAGAACTCTGAGTTGGGAGCTTGCTTTCGCCCAGATGAAGGGACCCAGGCTGTCGTTTTCGGCGGGATGAAAACCGCACACCAGCTGGAAGTGGTCAAACAATTGCTTAACCTCCTGTCAAAGCGCGTTCTCCATAGCCGGAGTTGCGGAAAATGTCAAATCGGTCGAGAGAGCGCCCTGAGCGTCAAGTGACAAACGACAGGAGAAGTGTCTGTTAGTGAAGAGAGGAGGGGCGAGTCCCCATTCCTGCTCGCCTCATCTGATGCGGCCAGCTGGCGCCGCTCGCTAAGACTGGCGCTGTCTCCCGTGGCTGTCCCCTGACGGCTTCTTCGTTACGCCGTCAGGGAGTCTCTTTCAGCTCACCCGCCCCGAGGCTATTTATCGGAGACGCACCAGACGGGGACTTGGCTGCTACAGGGGAGAGATTCCGAAGACCACGGAGAGATGTTGATAGGGAGGTGCAGACGTCGGTCTCCATGCGGAAGGCGGCGTGAGAAGAACGCCTCACCCCTGGGAAGATCCCCCGCGCGCGCTTTGCTTGCGTCGAACTCGGTGGGGAGTTACAGGGAAGAGGAGTGCTAGGTTGAGGAGGGGCCGATGAATACTATGCTAGGATTTGTGCAGGTAGTCGTGTGGCTGCTTCCCGGATTATTGTTTCCCTTGCTTCGACCTCCTTTTTTGTGGCATAGGAGACCTAAGGACAAGACCCACGAAAGGACGGACACAGCATGGACATTCTACTCGACGTAGCTGGTGGACTTTTCTTTTTCGTAGCGGTCACGATTTTCGTTCGTTACTTTCGCTAGGAACACGGATAGCGAACGGAGTGCTTGCAGGGAATGGCAGCGGCAGATGGACCGACGTGGGTCTACACTTGGTCGAGACGCTTAAAGCGCTCCATATCGAGCGGAAGAAGGAAACGTTGAAGAAAGGGTGGGGGGAGGTCCCTTCCTGGGTATTCATTAACGCCGTGGGCAACCCCTCCGGTGGACCCGGACAACTTCAGAAGACGGTTGTGGGCAAAGATCCTGAGCACGGCGGAACTCTCCTATTTCCCGACCCACTCACTCCGCCAACCCTTCGCCTCTAGGCTCATTCAGAACGGTGCAACCCTGCTCTACGTACAGCAGGCAATGGGACACCACAGCGCCGCGTTCACGCTACAGGTCTACGGCCATTTTCAACCGACTGGGAACCGCAGCGCAGTGGACAAACTGGACCTGCCCGCAACTGGGAGGAAAAACGAGGCCAAGAAGACCGGATAAGCGACAATGCCGTTTGCACCTGACCCAGGCTGACCCTCACCTGCCGTAGTTGCGTTGAACGGGCGCTAAATGCTTGGAATTACTATGGAGCCGAAGGGAATTGAACCCTCGACCTCTAGAGTGCGATTCTAGCGCTCTCCCAACTGAGCTACGGCCCCACAAGATGAACAAAGAACGGTAGGTACGAGAAGGAAAAGACCCGGATGGGCAACGAAGGCAATCTAGCAGCCGCCCCAAGGCTTTGCAAGAGTAATGATCAAGAGAATATCTCACTGCCGCCCGCGAAAAGTTGCCTCTTACGCTAACCCGACCTGTAGCAACGTCACGATCGCTCGCAGCCCGAGTTGGTCGTATTGCGCGTTGATGTCCGAACGGAAGATGAAGTGAATGTACCCGTCTTCAGCTTGGGCCTCCGGCGGCGGATTCTCGTCCCACGCGCCCTGCTCGCAGGCTTTGAGTAACGATTCGTCGACCGAGTAGCTGCCTGAACGCGTCTGAATGACTAAACCTTTCAGATTGCCTTTGGTGTCCAGCTTGGCTTCGATCTGGACCATCTCACGCGCCGCCACTACGTCATCAAGATGCAAGTTCTTGCGCTGATGAATGATCAGATGCTGAAACACCCGCATCGCGACGCGGCGGACAAAAGGAGCAAATCGATGCGCCTTGGTGTTGAGGAAAGTAAGATTGCCTGGTTGGACGTCAGGTAAATAGTCAGGAGTGCCAGACGGGCCAGGAAGAGAGAGGAAGTTTTTAGGTGCTGGCGGTGGGGCAAGGGCCATGATGTCACGTCCCGTAGGCGGTAGGCGTTCGGCTTTCTTTTCCTGGCCGCCGCCAGCCTCGGCGAGCCAGCCTTGCGCTAAGAGATCATCCGGCCGAGCGAAGAGTTCCGGTGTCTTGGCTGGCGCATCCGGTTTCCCGGGGGCTGAACTCCGCGGAGTCGCCGCCTCATTCAAGGTTTTTCCTCCCTCTTTTTCGACGGGGGGTTTAGGGGGTGGAGGGGCCGTCGGTGTTTTTAACGCGAGCTGCACTGGCGGTTTTTGTGCTTCAGGCTTTTCTTTGGCCGGAGTCTTCTCCTTCTGCGGCGGAGCCGGGCGTGGCGTGCCGACGGCGACGGTCTCTTTTTTGGTCGAGTTATTCCGCTCACTCAGAAATCGAGTCTTCTCCGGGACTTGATCGTTGTTTTGCTCCGACGGGCTGACTATCTGCTCCGGCATCCGCTCTTCGGGTTTCGGCTCGGGTTTTTCTTTGGCCTCGGGTGTTTCTTTAGCCGCCGGTTTTTCCTTGACTTCAGGTTTTTCGGTCGGTGGCGGGATTTTGGCCGCCGCAGGAGGATGCACTAGGGGCTCGGACAGCAATTCTACCGTTGCTAATTCCTCTGGCGGCGGGGCCAACAGGTTTGGTCGCGAGAGAGGAAGAAAAAGGAACAGCAGAAGGTGCAGAAGCAGCGAAAAAAAGAGAAAAATGGCAAGCGGGTCGCGTTGGGAAGGCCGATCAAAGGCAGAAGTCAGGACTGACATTAGCGGTGTATTCTACCTGCCTCTGAGCAAGGCTGCAAGAAAGTCTGTGCAGACTGCCTTGCCTGAGACGAGAAAGATAGCATATAGTACGGCTATTATGTTTGGTTTCGGCGTGGGCGAATTACTCATCATCCTCGTGATTGTTCTCATCATCTTTGGCCCTGGCAGAGTGCCAGATCTGGGTGAAGGACTCGGCAGGGGCATCCGCAACTTCCGCAAGGCGATGAAATCTCCCGACGCGATCGATGTCACCCCTGGGCAGGAGACGGAAGAAGAACGCAAAGAAGGCAAGCCCTAATCAGGATGAGCCGAACTGAGCGGCGATCACCCGACTGCTGAATTCAGCTATTGTCGACGGCGGGCTGGTGAAAACGATCAAAAAGTTCACGGATTGCCCGGCGGGAACGTTGAACTGTTTGGGTGGAACCAGATTTTGCAGGATGCCGATTTCGCGGATTGTTAGGCTTTCCAGCGCGGTTGTTGTGGTCTCGGTACCGCAAAAAATCACTCGTTGTCCGACGAGGTCTCCTTTCGCATTATACACCGCGCCTTCGACCTGGATACTACGAGCCGGGAGCAGCGCGTTATTGACCGCTTTGCCAGAGATGGCAAAGACACGTCGGTTGTCCTTGGTGGTCCAGAAATTTCCCTTCTGTTCGAGTAGGGCAATGTGCCGGGCGGAGAAGCGTTCTTCGGTAAAGAGCGACCCTAAGACCGGTAAGCGACCGAGGACGGCTTCGGTATTGTCGATATGCCTGAGACAGTAAAACGCCAACACAATATAGCCGAGAAGTATACAGGTAAGCAGAGTCAGGAGCGAGCGCAGCGAGACGATTTCGCTCACCTGTGGCTTGGGTGGTGCCTGAGCGAAAGCGAACCGCTCGTCGGTGCTTTCTTCTTCATCGGCAAAGAAGGGCGCCTCTGGAGGAGAAAATTGTTCCGGCTCGTCAAATTCTTTATCGAAGAACGGCCCGTCTGGGAAAGATTCTTCTGGCGGGGGCAGAATCTTGGGCTCTTCCAAGTGTAGCTGCGGATCGTTGGTCTGAGTCGAGCGGGCCGCCGTAGCGGCGAGAGACGGCTCCTGAGGAAGATCGCGAAGTTGCGTGGGCTCAACGGAGTCCTCCGGCAGGGAAATTGCGCGCTGCGCATCGTCAGGGTGCGCATCATTTTCCCCGCCGCGCAGGACGGGCTGAGTATACTGGAATACATGCTGACAGCTTTCCTGTGAACACTCAAAGAAAGTATCTTCATCAACGATCGTAGTGCTGTCAGTTCGATAGCGAGTATGGCAGGCTGGGCACTCCACAATCACGCGCCGCCCCTCCCCGAGGTCAGAATTGTAAGAGGAAGTAGAGAAAAATCAACCACGTTGACGGTATGCATAAAGAAAAACTATAATAGCCGAACTTTTCCCGCAGATAAGGAAGTCGTTTGGTCCTGATTGCCGCGCTTCGCATCTCGTTTATTGTCTTACACACTCTTTTCTGGAGTGTGCCAGTACTCCTCTTCTCTTTTCTTGATCCCTATGCGCAACGGTCTGCCCGGCTCATCCGTTTCTGGGCTAAGGGTAACCTATGGGCCTGTGGAGTCAAAGTACGGGTGCAAGGGCTCGAACGGCTCGACCCGCACAAGGCCTATCTGTTCATGTCGAATCATCAGAGTCAGTTTGATATCTTGGCGTTAATGTCGGTACTTGAGGCCTTTCAGTTACGCTGGGTAGCCAAGCGGGAACTACGGAAAGTGCCGGTTCTCGGTTTGTGTATGCAGCGTACTCACCAGATCCTGGTCGACCGTGAGAGCCGTGCTCAGGCAGTCGCTACCATCCGTCGAGTCAAGGAATTACTGCAAGCTGGCATTTCAGTGTTGTTCTTTCCCGAGGGTACGCGCAGCAAAGATGGGCAATTGCTCCCGTTCAAGCCGGGTGGTTTCGCCGTGGCGATCGAAACGAGAGTGCTGGTGGTGCCGGTGACAATCAATGGCAGTCGCGCCATCATGCCGTCGGGCGATTGGAAAGTCCGGGCTGGGGCCATCGAAATCATTGTGAGCGAGCCGATCCATATTGATCTGCAGGTGAATAAAAAAATGGCCCGTGAAGACTTATTACGCAGAGTGCAGCAAGCCATCGCGGTGAATCACCGCTCGGACCTGCCCTCGGTGCCGCCGCCGGTAGACTCACCACTTGTCGTTCCTTCTTCAGCCCCTGAGCGGCCAACCTCATGAGTGACGGGACTCTCCGCATCATCCCTTTAGGCGGGCTCGGTGAGATTGGTCTGAACCTGATGGTGATAGAGTACTGTCCGGCTGGCTCAGACGAGGTCGCGGCGATCGCGATCGACTGCGGGCTGATGTTTCCTGAACGCGAGATGCTGGGGATCGATGTGGTGATTCCTGACTTGAGCTATCTACGTGACAAACATCACTTGCAGGCCGTGGTGTTCACCCATGGACATGAGGATCATATCGGGGCACTGCCGCATCTGTTGCGTGAGTTCAAGGTGCCCGTGTACGGCACGCCGTTTACCCTCGGACTGCTGCGCGACAAGCTTGCTGAGCATCGTCTGTTGGACGACACCGAACTCCATGAGTTTCACCCGCGTCAGAGTTGGCAGGTGGGACCCTTTACGCTTGAGGGGATTCATGTCACCCACAGTATCGTCGATTCTGTGGCCTTGGCCATCACCACCCCTCTCGGCACGATTATTCATACGGGTGACTTCAAGTTCGATCAAACCCCGATCGATGGTCGGCGCTCCGATTTGACCCGTTTAGCCGAATGGGGTGAGCGGGGAGTGCTGTTGTTGCTCTCCGACTCGACGAATGTTGAGCGTCCGGGAGCAACGCCGTCTGAGCGGACAGTGGCGCGACCGCTGGAGGACTTGATTGCTCATGCGCCAGGCAAAGTCTTAGTCGCGACCTTTGCTTCCCATATTCACCGTGTCCGTCAGGTCATCGACCTTTCCCTGGCGCAGGGGCGCACGGTCAGCGTGGTCGGGAAAAGCCTGGTGGGCAACATCGCCATCGCTCGCGAGACGGGTCATCTCCAGCTCTCAGCGGACGCGATGGTTGATGTAACCAAGCTGTCGGACCGAGACCCGCGCACGCTCACGTTGCTCACCACCGGTTCGCAAGGAGAGCCGCTCTCGGCGCTGTCGCGTATTGCGGTTGGGGATCATCCTCACGTCAAGCTTGCTCCTGATGATACGGTTATTCTCTCGTCACGGGTCATTCCGGGGAACGAGCGGACGATCGCTCGGCTCATTGATCACTTGTGCCGACGTGGAGCTGTGGTTTATTATGAGGCCATTGCCTGTGTGCATGTGTCTGGTCATGCCTGCCAGGATGAACTGCGGCTGATGCTGAATTTGGTGCGGCCCCGCTTCTTCGTCCCTATCCACGGGGAGTACCGCTATTTGGTACGGCACTGCCAGCTTGCTCGCGAGGTCGGCATTGATCCCGCAGGCGTGTTTCTTTTGGAGGATGGGCACGTGTTGGAAATTAACGCTGAGGGAGCTCAAGTGGTCGAACCGATCCAGGCCGGACGCGTCTTCGTTGATGGCTTGGGGGGAATCGAAGAAGAGGTGCTGCGTGATCGTCGGCATCTGGCTGAAGATGGCTTGGTCGTGGTCATTCTTGCCATCGAACAACAGACCGGCGAGATCGTGAGCGGGCCGGATCTCCTCTCGCGGGGCTTTTTGCCTTCGACCAATGGTGAGGGATTTGAGGCGGCGAGAGAGGTCATTCGTACCACCCTCAGTGAGTTGCCTCGTGAGTCGCTTACTGATACTGGTGTAGTGAAAGAACGTGTCCGTCAGTCTTTACGGCGATATTTTCGCCGGACGCTGGGGCGGCGTCCGGTTGTCCTGCCATTTGTGATGGAGATGTGATTGTGCGGAAGAGGGGTGGACAATGGCGGCGGGGCGCAAGCCACAACCACAAGAACGGGCCTTCGGGGATGAGGTAATCGGGGTCGCGGGCGCGGCGCTCGCGGTTTTTTTCATCCTGGCATTTTACTCTTACCATCCCGGTGACACGCAAGCCAATCAAATGGGATTGGTTGGGCAGGTCGTCGCCGACTTTGTCTGTCCGATGCTGGGTAAGGCGTGCTACCTCCTGCCCGGCGCGCTGTTCTATGGCACGGCTGTGCTGTTACATGTTTT
>JACQEL010000056.1 GCA_016200595.1 Deltaproteobacteria bacterium | reverse complement strand
TTGGTAATGTTTTTCTGGTGCGCCTCAAGCGTGCCGCCACCAATTTCTAGGAGCTTCGCATCGCGCCAGAGTCGCTCGACGACATACTCGCCGAGATAGCCGTAGCCGCCGAGTACCTGCATGGCGTTGTCGGCGACTTGTTTGGCCATGGTCGTGGCGACCAGCTTCACCCCATCCGAATCTATCCGTTGGCCAGGTTTGTCGAGGTCCATACGGGCCGCTATGTAATAAAGATAGGTGCGAGCCGCCATGTACTGCGCATAGGAATCCGCAATATACCGTTGGATTTGGCCAAAGGAATTGATTGGCTGGCCAAAGGCTGTGCGCTCGTTCGCGTAGCGCGTCATGATCTCCACGCAGCGGCTGGCGATCCCGGTAGACATGGCGGCGATGGTCACGCGCTCAATCTCAAGGTTCCGCATCATATGGAGGAGGCTGTCGCCTTCTTCCCCGAGACGGTTGGCTACTGGTACGGCACAGTCGTCGAAGACCAGCTCCGCAGTCATCGACGCGCGCATGCCCGCCTTGCCATGGAGCCGCTGGCCCAAGGAGAAGCCTGGGAAGCCCTTTTCGACGACAAATGAGCTGATACCTTTCTCGGTACGGGCATAGACCAGAAAAATGTCACCGAGGGTCGTCTCATCAAGAGCACCGTTGGTGATGAACATCTTACGACCGTTCAAGTAGTAGGTATCCCCGCGGCGCACCGCCTGCGTTTTCATGCCCAGGACATCGGTCCCCACCGAAGGCTCAGTCATGCACATGCCCCCCACCCAGGCGCCCGAGACCACGTTGTCGAGATAGCGGCGACGCTGGTCGTCGTTGGCGTTGTGGGAGAAATTATTGACGAAGAGCATCGCATGGGCGAGATAGGCAAGACAAAAACCGGGGTCCGAAGCCGCCAGTTCTTCATGAGCGATGACTGCCGCCACGGCATCCATGCCCGCGCCGCCGTATTCGGCAGGCACAGTGATACCGAGGAGACCCAGGGCACCGAGCTGACGGAATAAAGGCAGGTTAAAGCGCTCCTGCCGGTCATGCTCTAGAGCTTGAGGCTCAACTTGCTCGCGCACGAAGTCACGGACAGTCTGGCGTAATAACACATGTTCTTCGGTCGGGTTGAAGAGATCAAAAGTGAGCATGGGTAACCGTCCTCAGTAATCTCATCTGGTCCAGCATTCGTGCGGCGCTACACACCGCACGAACAGGGTTTTCAAGAGTAGGTAACTCTTGCATCCTGCGGAAGCCCAGATGCGCTGTCAACTAAGGGTATTTTCTCAGAGGAAGGGGACGTTCGCACTACTCTTGCGGATCGAATCGACTCTGGCGGGGCCAGAGGGCTGTGATTCTGAGAAGATGTCATTCTGAGCCGAAGCGCAGCGAAGGCGAAGAATCTCGTCTCAGCAGTGTCTGAACATGAGATTCTTCGGCCGGAGTTTATCCTGAGCCCTTCGGCAAGCTCAGGACAGGCTCCGTCGAAGGAGCCTCAGAATGACACCTCTCCTCTTCACTGCGGTCCTATAATAATAGAAGCAGAGAAGGGGACTGAGGTCAGGGCTAGGGATTAGTCTTCCCTAATCCCTAACCCCCAAAACCTCACCCCTTTTAACTGATGCCGTACAATGCCGCGGCGTTGCCGCCCACGACTTTTGCGAGGTCTTCCGCAGACGCGTCTTGGAAGTGCTCAGCGATGTACTCCTTGGAGCGTGGCCACGGTGAGTCGGTATGTGGATAGTCTGACGACCACATAATCTTGTTCATGTCAAAGCGTTTGCGGGTGTCGATCCACACATCCTCAAACTGGAAGGTGGCCCAGACTTGCCGCTTGACGTACTCACTTGGCATCTGCGACAAATTCACATTTTCGAAGTGACGCAGCCGGTCATAGCCATGGTCGAGACGGTACATGAAATGCGGCAGCCAGGAGACATCGTTCTCGGCCGAGACAATCTTGAGGCTGGGGAAACGCTCGAACACCCCACCATACACCATGTCAGCCAGGGTGATCTGAATATCGTGTGGCAAGCTCATGTAGGAGTGCAGAATCTTGCTGAAGTCGATACCGTGCCCACGCCGCGAGGTAAGGATGTGGAGTGAGAGCGGCATATTCAGGTCCGAGGCTGCGGCCCAGAAGGGATCGTACGCGTGGTTACTGTAAGGGCGGTCTTCGGGTGGCGCGCCCCAAATCAAGGCACCACGGAGTCCTTTGTCGGCGATGCGTTTGAGTTCTGCCACGCCGGCCGGGATGTCTTCCAAAGTGACTGCACCCAGACCGATGAGCCGTTTGGGGTTGTAACTCACATATTCTGCTGCCCAATCGTTAAAGGCGCTGAAGGCTGACGCCCGTAACGCTTCGTCTTTCAGACCAAAGAGCAGCATGCCCATTGAGGTGTACATCGCCTCGGCGGTGACACCGTCACGGTCCTGCTCTTTGAGGCGTTCAGCCGGGTCCCACACGCTTTTCGGCGCCACTTCGAACCCCTTTTTGGTATGTTCGGGGAGTTCTTCAGCGCTCTTGCCCGAGCCGAAGAATCCGGCCACCGGCACTGGAGTGATATTCTCACAAACGAAAAATTCGCCTTCTTTCCCGTCGTTGCCTTGCACCGTGTGCGGCGCGCGGTCGCGGAACTTTTTGTCCATGCGCTCGGCCCACATGTTCGGCGGCTCTACGAAGTGTGAATCTCCAGAAATAATACGATATGCCATCCTACGAACCTCCTTTAGGAGAAAAGAATTTTGCTGCGCCAAGTATAAGGGACCTTTCGCATGGAAGTCAAACGCACCAAGCCGTGCATTCCTTAACCTCAAGGAATCAGTCGTCGCTGGCCAGTACCCGTGAGTACTGCGTCAAGCTCCAAAATTGACGCCCTCGTTCCCAGGCAGAGCCTGGGAATGCAATCCCCAGGCGTGGCGGAGCCACGCTTACACAGCATACCCAGGCAGAGCCTGGGCATGAGAAAGACCTGAAGTCTAGAGATTGACAGAGCACTAAGACGCAGAAGACTCAAATCCGCGCCTCTCCTCCCTTAGAGGTATCTCTCATAAGCCCGCGAATCGAGAATGTTCCTGATCTCTTTAATAGTGAGGTCTAACTCCCTGTCTTCAGTGTAAAAGTGCGGCGCGATGCGGATGCCAGCACCGGGACGCGAATCTACCAGCACCTCGCGCCGGGCTAACTCTTGGACCACAGCGGCCGCGTGCGGTACGTCTACGACCACCGTCCCTCCGCGTTTGGCTGGGTCACGTGGTGAATTGACACGCCAGCCTTGCTCATCGGCTAATTCAATCAAGCGTGTCGTTTGGCGCACCGACTTGGCACGGATACGCTCCACACCAATTTCGTTAATGATGTCATACCCGCTCTCAGCCGCGTACAGCGTGGCAATCGCCGGTGAGCCGTGCAAGAAGCGGTGAATATCGTCAGCGTAGGTGATCTCACTGGGCTCGAACGCGAACGGCGCGCGATGTGCCATCCAACCTGTCACTTGAGGCTCTAGCTGGCGGCGCAATGCGGGATGGACATACAGGTAGCCTGCGCCCGGCCCTCCACACAACCATTTCACCGAGCCGCCAACGACGAAATCCACCTGCAGTTGCTTGACATCGATGGGCACGGTTCCCGCCGATTGATAGACATCGAGCACGACGCGCGCACCGACCGCATGCGCCTTGTCGATGACCGCTTGAGCATCCTGGAGATAACCACTCTTAAAAAGTACGTGTGAGATGGGGACGAGCAACGTCTCTTCGTCAATCGCGGCAAGCAGGCGTTCGGTGTCTATAGTGATGCCATCAGTGCTAGGGACCTCGACTACACGGGCGTCAGCCGCCTTCGCATGGGCGGCATAAACATACATGACCGAGGGAAAATTCAGCGCCTCGTAGACGATCTTGTTACGTTTTTGCCTGAGGTTGAAGCAGGAGAGGATGATTGACTGGCAGATCGAGACATTTTGGTGTACCACCACCGATCCCGGATCAGCGCCAAGGATACGGGCGATCTTATCCCCCGTAGTCACCGGCATCTCCCACCACCCTTCCTCCCACGCGCGAATACCGCGCGTCGCCCACATGTCAGCGTATTCGTGTAACCGCTCATACACTTGGCGCGGCATCGCACCGAGCGAGTGACTGATCATGTAAGTGGTGTGCTGCAGAATAGGGAATTCCTTACGGTAGGTCAGTAGCTCGTCCATAATGTTTCACCCTGTCCCTTCGCTCATCAATGACCGCGCCTCCCACAACTCAGGAAAGAACTTCTTATCGAGGGTACCTTTGAGATAGGAAGCGCCGCTGCTACCGCCAGTACCCATACGGAGACCGATGGTGCGCTCGACCATTTGGATATGACGCAGTCGCCAAGAAACGAGTAATTCATCAAACTCGGTCAGCCGCTCGCAGACATCGATCCAGTCGCGATGGCCGTGTTCGTCGAGGTACAATGCCAAGATCGCCTGCGCACGCGCCTGAAAGCGCTCCGTCTCAGTGGCGTTATCCTGAACCTGAGGGAGAGTGCCAAGGGCAGCTAGGGCAGCGAAAAATACGTCACGCAAGGACGGCTCGCGCAGCCGTCGTGTCAATCTGGCATGCATGTCCGGCGTTGGCTCATGCAGGCGTAACAGCTTTTCATCCTTGAGCCCGCAGAGAAACTCGATTTCGCGAAACTGTTCCGACTGAAATCCGCTCGCCGGTCGCAGCAGGTTGCGGAAGGCGAGAAAGTGGGTCGGCAGCATGGTCTCCAGGATAGTAAACTGCTCGACCAACACGCGCGCGACCTCGGTGCAGCGTCGCAACAGCCGCGCAGCCTCATAGACCTCGTCTCGCGAACCAGGATTTTCGGCCGCGGCGCGTAAATTCGCCACTACCGCCTCTAATTCGTGCAGCAGCAGCTTAAACCACAACTCATAGGTTTGGTGGATGATGATAAAGAGCAATTCATCATGATGCGGCGGCGACGATTGGGGAAATTGCAGACCCGTGAGTTCAGCAACCTGAAGGTAGTCACTATAGGTGAGCTGGCGTCCGCCTGCCGGTGGTGGCGACTCAGTGCTCATAGTTGAATTTAAGCATGGCCGTGCTCGACGGGTCAACAGCATAAATTTCCGCCTTGTGCTCCGAATTCATCTGAGGTTATAATCGTGGGGTTTACTGATCCTAGAGCAATTTGCAGTTGCATCTACCAAGCATGCCAGTGTAGAGACGCGAGATCTCGCGTCTCTCCGAGTAGAGGGCAGATAGACTGATTTAAAAAACGCTCTAAGCGTGTCTGCAAACCGGAGGCAGGTGTCATTGCGAGGAGCTGTAGGCGACGAAGCAATCTCTCCTACACGCAACGATTGCTTCGCTCCGCTCGCAATGACTTGGTACCCGAAGTTTGCAGACACGCTTTAAGCGCGTAAGCCGCAATCGCCGAAAGCAGTTCTTAACCCTGGAAGGGAGAACGGGAGGGAGTTATGAGCAGGAACAGGTATCGTCGCTGGATTTACGTTCTGTGCTTCTCTATTTTAGACACTTGC
>JACQEL010000322.1 GCA_016200595.1 Deltaproteobacteria bacterium | reverse complement strand
TTCGCTCTGTCCACCTTTCCAAATAACGACTGGCTTGTGGGGCGTGACCTGCCGGAGTAAGGAAAAGAAGCGGCGGCCTTCTCGCACTCCTTCGAGATACATGCCAATCATCCGGGTTTCCTCATCAGCGGCGAGGTAATCGAGGTAATCGCTCACATCGAGCACCGCCGCATTGCCAAAGCTCACGGCTTTGCTGACTTTTATCCCATGATTGGGCGCGGCCAGACCAAAGGTGACGGTATGGGTGCCGCTCTGGCCGATGAAGCCGACTGAGCCTGGCTCTCCCGCTGGTAAATCGGCGTAATTTCGCAAACCGAGCTTGGGATGGTAGATCCCCATACAATTGGGGCCGATGAGCGCCATCCCCGCGGCACGAGCGGTATCAGCCAGGGTCTGTTCCAGGCGCTTACCTTCTTCATCGCCGATTTCAGTAAACCCCGAGGTAAAGAGCATCACGGCGGCCACTTTCTTAGCCGCACAGTCAGCGATGATGCGCGGCGCGATTTGCCGCGGCACCGCAGTCATTACATAGTCAATCTCCTCAGGAATTTCTGCCAAGCTACGATAATTCAGCACGCCCAGAGCCTCAATGCCTGGCAGTTCGCGCTCATCGATCTGCACCGAGTAAACTTTACCCTGAAAAGTCTTTTGGCTCCGCAGCCACATGTAATTCATCGCCCGTTTATCGCCGATCACCGCCACGACTTTGGGATTAAAGGCACGCGTTAAAGCGGCTCGGGTAGCCGCAGACAGCGGACGCGGCTGCGGCACGGCTCCGGCAGCGTGCAGCACTACCCTGGCATCAACCGCGAGGCAACCCTGCGGATAGGCAAACACCGGGTTGAGGTCAAGCTCTTTGATTTCGGGGTGCGCTTCAGCTAAGGCCGATACCTGCAGGAGCACTTGTTCCAGGGCCGTCAGATCGACCGCCGGCTGACCGCGAAACCCGGTGAGGAGTGGCAGACTCTTGATTTCACGGATCATGTCGTGCGCATCGCGCGGGCTTAAGGGGGCAAGACGAAAGCTGACATCTTTCAGTACCTCGACATACACCCCGCCTAGACCGAACATGACCAGCGGGCCAAACTGCGGATCGGTCGTCAGGCCGATAATCACCTCGACCCCTGGCTGCGCCAGCGCTTGGACCGAGACTCCATCAAAGATTGCCGCTGGCTGCCCTTGGGCCACCGCTTTCCTAATATCATCGAAGGCCTGACCAACAGCCTCGGGAGACGCCAGGTTGAGTTTCACCCCGCCTATGTCACTTTTATGGATGACGTCAGGCGAGCACACCTTAAGCACTACCGGGAAACCAATGTCGCGTGCCAAGGCAACTGCTTCTTCGCGCGTCTGCGCCAAGCGAGCCTGAGCGACTGGCACTGCGCTGACACTGAGCAAGGCTTTCGCTTCAACCTCGGTGAGCAACAGCCGGCTGCGCGCTTTTACCTGTTGAATAATCTCCGCGGCGCTGGGGTGTGTCATAAGTATCTCTCCGGACAAAGTCGTGCCTTCTTCATATATGAGCAAGCAGCGATCGGGAAAGGGGGCCGGGGGTCAGGGGCTAGGTAAGACAGTGCGGTGATGACAAGGAATATCGATAGCGATGCCAAAAAATACCGATCCCCGACCCCTAACCCCCGACTCCTTTTAGTTGCTGCCGCAGCGCGGCGATTTCAGCTCGCAGTTCTTGCAGTGGACCGGAGAGAAATCCAGCGACCGCCTCTTGGACGAATTTCTCGATATACTTACCCTGCATATCACATTCGAGGTTCACACGATCGCCGGGGTTTCTCGCCTGCAGGGTCGTGACTTGATGCGTGTGAGGAATAATCGCACAGGTGAATTCGCTAGGCCGGCAATGAAAAACGGTGAGACTAATGCCATCGACCGCAACCGAGCCTTTTTCTACGAGGTAACGACTGAGGTCAGGCGGGATCTCAAAGGTATAGAGAAACGAGTCGCCATCGGGTTGTATCGCCTTGACGCGGCCCACCCCATCGACATGGCCAAACACCAAGTGACCAGACAGCCGGTCGTTCACTCGTAGTGAACGTTCCAGGTTGATTTGATTTCCCGGCTGTAGGTCACCCAGGTTCGTCCGTCGGAGCGATTCCGCAGAGACATCAAAGCTCAACTCGGTTTCACCGATAGCAACGACGGTAAGGCACGTTCCATTGATACAGATACTCTCTCCCAAACTGATCTCTGCCACCGGGATGCCCGTGGAGAGCGTCAGCCGGGCCCCTTCAGCCGTGCGGTCAATGCGAGTGATCGTGCCGGTTGTTTCAACAATACCGCTAAACATACCTCAGTCCTGAGTGCTGAGTGCTGAGTGCTGAGTGCTGAGTCCTGAGCACCGAGGAATAGAACGAAAACTTTTTACTCAGCACTCAGCACTCATTGCTCAGGACTGTTTACCCTGCGGCTTTCACGCCGCGTCGTTCCTTGAGGCGATTGAGCCAGGCGCTGACCTTAGCACATTGACCAGGAACCTCCACCTGCAGCGGCCCGAAGAGCGGCGCCCAAGTAGCGAAACAGACGTCAGCCAAGCTAAAAGCGCCGACCAGGTACTCGTTGTTCCCCAGTTCTCTCTCCAGGCGTTCGAGGCAAGCGCTCAGGTCCTGTTTGGCCTTGGCAATGACATCCTGATCGGCCTGTCCTTTGGGCTTAAAGAAGACCTCACCGACAATGGCCGCGAGAGCGCTATCATACGCGTTATCCCCGAGATGCATCAGGACGCGCGCCCGGGCCCGTTGGCCAGGGTCCGCGGGCAGCAGCGGCGGGGTCGGATACTTATCGTTCAGGTACTCCATGATGATGCTGGATTCGTACACCGTCGCCCCGTTATCCTGGAGCGCGGGCACCTTACCGTAGGGGTTGATCGCCTGGTATTCAGGTTTTTTCTGGTCCCCTTTGGTAATGTCAATGTTCACCTTCTCGTACTGCAGTCCCTTCTCAGCCAGCACGATCCTGGCCTTACGCGCCCGAGGGGACATCGGGAAGTCATACAGCTTAATCATAGGTCACCTCCGTTGTCAGAGTCGCATTTACAAACGAGGGCAAGAGGAGCCGTGCACGCCTCAAGAAATCACACTACGGCGGAAGAAGCGGGCCAGCCAGCTCTCGTTCTCGCGTTGGGCCAAGGTCTCAAGTTCTCCCCGGTCCAACCACATCCCTCGACAAGACGGGCATTCTTCGACTGTCACCTCGTGGTGCTGGAGCGACACTAACTTATCCCCGCACTTGGGACAGCGCATGAGCGCCTGCTGACGTAACTCCGTTTCTGCCACACTAGACTGCTGTTGTCGAAGTTTTTCGAGCAACTCGCGGTCACGCTCAGCGAAATAGCGGTCTTCTTCAGCTTTCTCTTTCTCCTTAAGTTTCCCACCAAGACGATCTTTCTCATCCATGATCAGTCTCCCTTTTGGCGGCTGCGAGTTTACGCCGCTCCAGAACTTCGTGCCAGAGTCGTTTGAGATAGTTGTGGGCCCGCTCGGCCCAATAAAAGTCACGGCTGAGAATAGCAAAACTGAACACGATCACTACAATCCCTGGACCTGGAACCCCAGGAATGCTCATAAACACGCCTAACAGGAGAAGCAGCAAGCCAAAAATAATGCGGCACAGACGCCAGAGCAGATAGCCAGTAGCACGCAGCATAGGGCGCTAGCATAGCAGACACACACGGGTTTTATAGGTCGTCGAGAATTTTTCCGCTGCGCGCCTTTTCCACCGTTTCTTCGAATTGGGGACCAAGGTCTGTGCCCAACTCCTTGGCGCGTTTTTTTGCCCACAGGCCTACGTTCCGCGAGTCACGGTAGAAAGACTCGCCCCGGGTAGCGCCGGTGTCAAAGTCGTTGAGCCGCGCAGCTTCGGTCTGATGATAGGCAAAACGCGAGAGCAGGCGAGTCAATCGGCGTGCAGCGCAATATTTGCAGCGTGGCCGGGCGGCAGCCTCGCGCTGACTGAGAAAGAGCAGGCTTTGATCCTTGCCGCACGCCTGGCAGTGGTATTCGTAGATCGGCATATGCCTGCTTCCTCTATCACAGCTTTCTCTGTGGTGCTATAAGAATGCTTTTATTGACTATCACCAGTTGGATTTTACCATTGTGATGTTCAGTGCCCAGATGAACCGCGCAATACCGCCGGAGCAAGTTGCGCTCTCCGTTCCGGCCTGACTTTTCCTTTGGCCGCATTCTACACCGTATGATTCCCCTGCGCGCTATTATTCCTACTCAACGGTTTCCGCTGGTGACCTATGCGCTGATTGGCGCCAACGTCGCGCTGTTCGCCCACGAAATTACTTTGGCTGGGCAGCTCCAACCCTTTTGGTTGGTGTACGGCTGGGTACCTGCGAGATTCACGCAAGCCCTCAGGGATGGTCAGGTGCCTCCGCTCGTTCCCCTGTTCACCTGCATGTTTCTGCACGGGAGTTGGTTTCACCTTTTCGGCAACCTCCTGTACCTGCATATCTTCGGCGGGAAGGTAGAGGACCGCTTAGGGCATCTGCGTTATCTGTGCTTCTATTGTCTCGGCGGTGTCATCGCCGTACTCGTGCAGACCTATGCGGCACCGCATTCGTCTACTCCCATGATCGGCGCGAGCGGTGCGATCGCCGCCGTGATCGGGGCGTATTGTATATTCTATCCGACCACGCGGGTCCTGACGTTAATTCCGCTGCTCTTTTCGTTCCGGGTGATACCAGTGCCGACAGTCTGGTACGTGTTGCTGTGGCTCACATTCCAATTGCTTTCCGGCCTGTCGCTGTTTTCTCCAGAGAAAGCAGCTTTGGCCGAAGTCGCGTGGTGGGCACACATGGGGGGCTTTGGCGCAGGCTTAATCTTAGGGCCTCTTTTCCTCATCAAAAGAAAACGCCGG
>JACQEL010000317.1 GCA_016200595.1 Deltaproteobacteria bacterium | reverse complement strand
TGCCCTTTGGGGGCGTTTATGTCCAGGACATATTCGGCGGAGATAGAGACGCCGTCTAAGGTAATGTCACCTTTAGAGCTTTCGAGTTTGATGCTATCGGCTGTGATTTCCGTGTTGCCAGTCGCTCCCGTGCCCAGTAGCTGCAGCGACGTTGTACCTCGGAGGCGTAAGATTTGTTCAGGAGCATAAAGTTGCAAATGGCCCTTACTAATGAAGTCTTGAGCCGCCTCAATGACGACAGGGTCTTCCAACTCGGAGCCACCACTGACGAGAGAGGCATTTGGGTCGATCATAAGGCTCCCCGGTGATTCGCCGGAGTTACGGAGTCTCAGGATTACTCCCTCGTCCACTTCCAGCGGCGAATCTGCAGGAATTTCCACCTCGCCATGAGATTTCAGCGACTTAGACGCGACACAGCTTGTACCTCCACTGTCAGCAGGCAAGGGAGGCTTGAACGCGTGGTTGTAAGAACAATCGAGTGCAACACTGAGATTTGGGAAGAACGCTAAGGCTGTCAAAGCCATGAAGATACGACCTACCGACCACCTTAAGGTTCTCATGTTTCACTCCTCGCTAGAATTTCTCAGTTCCCTAGTCCTTAACAGATTAACAGTCCAACAGCAAGGTTTTGCCATAAAACCAGCGAGGTCGAACAAGCCATCGACATCTGTGGCGAAGATTGATTCTGGCGGATTCTGCGGGGGAATAAGAAAGACGTAAAACGTAAATCGTAAAACGTAAACAGAAGACAGAAGCCCTCTTCATTCCTTGTTACATTTTAGTCTTCATTACGTTTTACGTTTTATTCTTTATTCCCCATTACGTTCTCAGCCGCTACTTCCCGCACGTTTGCACGCCGAGGTCCTGAATTCTTTTTTTGAGCCCTTGCTCACCGAGACGTCCCAACATGGCGCGGGCACCACTGACGGTTCTACACGCCTGGTCAGTGTTGCCCAGGGTTGCGTTGAGCTGGGCCACCTCAAACGTGCCACGGAACCATAACGGATCTCCGGCTTGCGTCCCTTTGAGCATCTCTTGCCAATACGTGATGGCCTGATGTTGGTCCCCTTTCACCGCGGCGATCTGCGCCAGGCCAGCCAGGGAGACGAGCGAATACGCGCTTGGTTGCAGTTCCTGGTAGAGCGGAATGGCTTTGTCGTAGTCTTTGACATCGAGATAGATCTGCGCGAGTTCATATTTGAACTGGGTTGGAGATTCGTCTTCGGCGAAGGCTTCGCCGCGCTGCAGTCGGTCGGCATATAAACGTGCCAGGGTGCGCTTGGCGGCAAAGGCACTATCCTTGTCGTTCTTTTTTTCCAGTTTCTTAATATCTCCGGGGAGTACCTTACTCAGCCCAGCCAGCAGCTCTTTCTGTTCGTCTGGGGGGAAACCAGTGAAAATATTATCCACCGCTTTTTCGAGGTCCACAAAACGGCCGGCTTTCTCTAACGCCACCAGTCGTAGGCGCGCGACCTTGGCAAACGCGTCTTTCTGTTCCGGGTACTTCTTCTCGAAGTCCTGCAACAGCGCGACAATGTCAGCCGCCTTGGTATCGACGTCTTTACTGAGGAAGGCCGCGTTCATGACGGTGACCTTGCCGCGATCGTCTTGCAAGGGCATCTGTTTGGCTGCGGCAGGATTGGTTTTCTCGAGTTCAGCACTATTTCTCCAGAACGTCTGCAGGCTGGTAGCGGTGCGCTGACGCAGGTCTTTCTCGCTGATGCCGATCCCGTCATGTTTCTCGCCTAGAGCATCGAGCAAGGCGAAATAGCTTTGCAGCGTGGCGAAGTCAGCCCGCACCCGGAAAGCCTGGTCACCACTGACTTTCTGATAGGCCTCAACCGCCGCGAGATAATTCCCTTGCTTTTGATTGTATTCACCCAGACGAAAGTACGCTTCGAAGCTGGATTTGTGATCCGGATAGCGACGGATGAACTCTTTGGTTACCTCAACATAGAGCTTGCTGTTGTCCGGGGTGGGCTCCTTCGCGTACAGCCCTTCGGCAGCTTTGAACCGTAAATAGGTCGCATCCGCGCCAAACTGCGGCGGTACACCGTCGGCGGTGAGAAACTTATTTAATTGCGTCATGGACTCGCGATAGTCCCTGAGTTGGAACAAACCAACACCAAGGTAGTACTGAGCGTCGCGATGGTGCAGGACGGCTTTCGGGTCATCGGAGGCCAGCACTTCTCGCAGATAAGGCACGGCCTTGGCGAACTCACTCTTTTGCAGTAACTCCCTGGCCTGTCCCCATTGCGGAAACGGGTTCTTCTGCTCGTCTATCACCATGGCTTCCTGCTCGGTGATTTCCGTGTTGGCTAAGGCATCAGCCTTTTCTTTCCACGAACCACCTTGTTTGCGCACTTCATCGAGCAGGGCCGCGGCCTCCAGCAGCTGTTTGAGCTTGGTGTCTCCTGTAGCTTTCTTGCGACTGTCGAGCAGGGTACGCGCACGCTGGAGCATCGCGCGCGCCTGCGCATCGGCGGCAGTTTCGGCGCGATCCGAATCCGCTCTCTCCCCCCGCCCGCTGCGAGTACGGACTTCCGCCATCGCCGCGCGCACTTTGCGTTCCATATCAGCCGGCAAGGTTGCATCTTTGAGGAGGAGTTCAAAATCGCGGGTCGCCCAATCGAACTGCTTCAGTTCTTTCTCACACAGGGCACGGCCGAACAGGCTCTCCCGCTTCAGTTGCGCAGTCTGCTCGCCGACCGCGAATTCAGAAAAGCCCTTGGCGGCCTCCTCTAAGAGCTTCTTGCGATTCTGGCCTTCAGAGACGAAGGACCCCACGTAGTGCAGCCAATTCAGGAAATAGAGCGACTGGGAAGCGATCAGCTGGGCGTCTTTCCACTCTTTGGTTTCATACAAGGCTTCGAGGTCGCCATCCCGGTCCATCACCGCTTTGCTCATGCTCTCGAGGCGAGCGATGCTGCCGTCATAGATGTCATCGAGCGGATTACTGAGGGTTTCGTACAGATCACGCACTTGCGCCCGCTGCGCTTGGCTTGAGGCGGCTTGAGCAAGATCTGAGGCGGAAAGAAAGCTCAGGGCGAGGGGCCCGAGAACTTGGATAACACGTTGCTTTTCGTCAACCCCCCAACCCTGACTTTTGATCTCACGCACGCGCGCTTGCGCCTGGCGAGCCTGGGCTAAAAGTTCGCCGACAGTGGCAGCCTGGCCTACTGACGAGGCTACAAGACTCACCAGTAGAGAAAAAAAGAAACCAACGAGAACCGGACGCCGCACGCAAAAACTCCTTCGCTCACTCAGTATCCAGTTGTCAGTTCCCAGTAGTCAGGAGAGCATAAACGCGGAATAATGAACGCGGAACGATGAACGGAAAACCGGATGAATCCTGTTTTCAACATTCAGCGTTCTGCATTTCTTACTCTGCTGGCAACTGACAACTGATAACTGACTACTGCTCTCCTGCTACTCGAGATCGCGCAGATATTTCGCCATTTCGGTCTGCCAGCGCGAGCCAAAGGTCATGACGATGATTTCCCTGGTCAGTGCTTTATCTTCCGCGAGAGGAATGAAATCCCCGCCGCCGGCTTGAGCGATCGAGGCCATGGTATTACGGAATTCTTGATAGAAAGCCGGCAACGGCGTCGGCTTGAACTCGACGTTCATCACGGCCGCGCTGTTACGCCAGAGCGCCCGTTCAAAGTCCTCGTGCATCTTTTCGGCTAAATCTACCACGCTCAACGCTCCCCCCTGGGCCTGAAAGTTCTGCGCCAAGTGCAACACGTTGCTGACTGTCTCTGGATGTGGGGACGAGCCTGGCACCAGGATAATGATGCGCTTGGATTTCTTACGCCAGTTCAGATCGTTTACTGCGACCTCGAGTCCCTCGTACACGGATTCAGGCCAGTCGCCCCCACCACCAGCGCGTAAGTTCACCAGAAAGTCTTGCAACTTGGCAGTAGAAAAACTCAGGTCCACCCATTTTGTGACGAACTCGTCACCCTTGTCCCGATAGGCGACGATGCCGATACGCGAGGTCGGGACCATGGCGTGCAACGAGGCGATGAGCTTGATTAAGCGAGCCTTCACTGTGTCAATCACGAACTGCATGCTGTCAGTCGCATCAATCACCAGTACGACGTCAAGCCCGACTTTGCGCAAGCCGCCGACATAGTCACCAAATCCGCCACCGATTCCACCGATCGCGCCACTAATGCCGCCAATGGCATTAAAGGGGTTATTGAACTGGCCATCGTTGGTGGGATTTACCCCGATCTTCATGTCACCAAGGCCACTCATGACTGGCGGAGGGCTGGGCAACGCGGCCCGCTGGATCGCTACTGGGCCACCAGTTGGCGGTGGGGGACCAGACGGAGTCTTGGCCTGCTTGGGAGCAAGTTGCTCCATCGACAGCAGCCCGGGCAAGTCTTTCAGCGAGGGTTCCCCTTCCCAGTCGTCCGGTGGTTTCTCCTCCTCGGCCTGTGCTTTCCGCAGCTCTTCCGCAGAGAGGGGCAAGGTCTGAACCTTCACCAGCTCTTGCCGCTTCTGGGCAATAGTGAGCGTCAGCGTCGCCAACAGCCCGAGCAGGAGCACGTGAGCGACCATCGAGAGAGCAAACCAACGCGCGTTCTTGCTCCAACCACGCCCGCCATACAGCCAGAGATCTTCTTGGAGCTCGGCTTCAACCGAAAGCGGAGCCGGAGTCTTCGTGTTGTCCTTAGCAGAAGCCATAGCAGTACTCGTTTTCTCTAAAACCGGCGGCTCCTTTAGCTCGGTTGCGCGGCAATCGCAATCTGCGTGGCGCCAGCGCGCTGGGCGATCGCGAGAATCTTCACCGCTTCACCTAAGATAACGTCCTTATCCCCTTCCAAGATCACCGGAATGTCTTTCTGGGCTTCCACCAAGGGCCGCAGCGCCATTTCGAGGGTCGCCAGGGTTGTGGGATTATTATTGACAAAGATTTCTTTTTGCGGAGTGACGGTGATGACGATTTGCCGCGGCTCAGATTGCGTTTGCTCTACTTGCGGCAAGTTGATATTCGCGCCGGATTGCACCATCGCCACGCTGGTGACCATGAAGATGATCAACAACACCAGGAAGATGTCGGTCAGGGGGGTAATGTTGATCTCTGCCATGATGGCAGAGCCGCTGCCTTTTTTATTGCGTGGACTAGCCATTCCCATGAGTTTTTCTCCCCAGACGAAGCGCTTCGAGCACGCGGTCGGAGCCGATAGTCATCACTGCTTCGATGCGTTCAAGCTTGGTGTGGAAGTAGTTGTAGAAAATGACCGCAATGATCGCTACAGCCAGACCGAGCGCAGTGGCGATTAAGGCTTCAGAGATACCCCCGGCGACCACCGCGAAGCCACCGCTGCCTTGGACTGACATATTATGGAAAGACTTAATAATCCCAATGACGGTGCCGAGCAGACCGATGAATGGCGCGCTGACCCCGACAGTGCCGAGGACCCAAATGCCGCCTTTGAGGGCCTCGATTTCTTCGAAGCGCCGATCCTCGACGACCTTGGCCAGATAGTCGAGTGACTCCCCGTCTTGTTGGGAGATGACATCCCGGAATATCCGTCCGGCTGGTGTCTTTTCGTTCTGCCGCGCGGCAGCCAACGCCGCTCTGAAGTCGCCCTTTTGTAACGATCCGACCACAGCACCAGCGACCCGTAAAGGACTCGAAACCAAACCGCGCAGCGCCCAGAGACGCTCGCCGATGATGGTGAGAACGACTATTGACATGGCAATCAGGGGGTACGTCACCAGCGCCCCCTGGCGAATCATGTCAAGTACACTTAAACCTTCTACCATGTGCCCTCCTGTGATGAGAGAATAAGATGCCCATTTTGCCTGAAATCAGTCGCGCAATGCCTCTAGGCTAAGAGACGTGGGAGCGTGAGACGCGCTTCAACTGCGAGGTGTCCTGTGCGTCCAGGTCTTGGAGAAATTGCTCGAGCCAACTAATCTCGGCCTGAAGATGAGCGAGGCCATGTTCAATGATCTTGGCGTGCGTCAGAGAAATGCGCTCTTGCGTCCGCCAATAGGCCTTTTGCTCTGTGACCCATTCCGCTCGCTTGCGGGCCCAATTTAATTGGCTCGTCAGCGCGTCGCGGAGCTCACCGGTGTCCATAGCGTACCCAAAAGCCAGGGCCGCGTTGAGCGGGTCGAAGAGCTTTTCGCGCGCCTCGGTATCAAACAGCAGGCGACGCACCTCAGTCTGCAGATATGCCGTGCCAGCTGGGGTAATCTGGTAGACTTGCCGGGTCGGGTAACGACCTTTTTGTTCGGCCCAGGCTTTCTCGACGTGACCGGAGCGTTCCAGTTGCCCGAGATTATAGTAGAGAGAACCGCCGCTGAGATTGATGTAGGTCGCATACAAGCGGCGCTCGACTTCCTGGCGCAGCTCGTAACCGTGGCGGGGCTTTTCTGAGAGCAGGCCCAGGATGACGAGTTGGACACTCACCGAATTATTCTTTGCAGAGTAGTTTAGGTGGACTATATAAGACAAGCTTGAATGGAAGTCAAGTAAATTTTTTGCATCCTATTTCCCGCGCCTGTCGTTGTTCACCTTATTGCCACCTCGTGGCCATCTTGGTCCCAGGCTCTGCCTGGGACCGCAAGGAGCGGGCGGCTCTGCCGCTGCACGGGCGGCCGCAAGCAGGCAGAGCCTGCCATTCAGGGCGTACCCGGGCAGAGCCCGGGTACGAGGAGATGCAGGCAACTGAAGGCTGCTAGAAGAGATACCTCCTGTAAAACTAGAAGTTTTGTGGTAGAGAAGCAAACTCAAGCAAAGGGGCAAGGTCATGCTTTTCTCTCC
Organism: Deltaproteobacteria bacterium; assembly: GCA_016200595.1. GTDB lineage: Bacteria > Desulfobacterota > Binatia > Bin18 > Bin18 > JACQEL01. Next base: position 2,945 of record JACQEL010000317.1, on the reverse strand, counting down.
CGTTTCGCCTTTTTCCTTTGCTTGTGAGGAGGTGATGCGTGCTGACTCCTTACCGTGTTCTCGACCTTTCTACCGAGCGGGGTTTGCTCTGCGGCCAGATCCTGGGCGACCTCGGCGCTGACGTACTCAAGGTCGAACCGCCTGGTGGTTCGCCAGCTCGCCGACTTGGACCATTCTATCAGGATCAACCGCACCCGGATCGTTCGCTGTATTGGTGGGCCTACAACCGTAACAAGCGCAGCATCACGCTTGATATTGACACCAGTGAAGGGCAAGCGATCCTCCGCCGTCTAGTGAGCAAGGCGCACTTTTTCATCGAATCGGACACTCCTGGTGCTCTGGCAAAACAGGGGCTGGGTTATGCCGATCTCGCGCCAATCAACCCAGCCCTCGTCTATGTCTCGATTTCCCCGTTTGGGCAGGATGGTCCGAAGGCTAGCTATACAGACAGTGACTTGATCATCTTGGCCGCCAGCGGTCCGCTGGTGGTCAGCGGCGATGATGACCGCCCACCCGTGCGCGTGATTGTCCCGCAAGGCTATCTCCATGAGAGCGCTCAAGCGGCTGCGGCCGCGCTCATTGCTCACCATGAGCGGCAGCGCTCTGGTCAGGGGCAGCACGTTGATGTGTCGGCGCGACAAGCGGCGGCGCAAGCGACCCAATCGAACATTTTGGCGGCGCCACTAGGTGAGGTCGAGATGCAGCGGATGGCGGGTGGCGTGAAGATCGGTCCTCTCAACATACGCTTGATCTGGCCGACCACAGACGGCTATGTGTCGATTACGTATCTTTTTGGTTCAGCCATGGGGCCGTTCACGCGCAGACTGATGCAGTGGGTCTACGAAGAAGGCTTCTGTGACGAGGCCACCCGTGATAAGGACTGGATCGCGTTCGGCAGCTTGTTCTTTGGCGATCCGCAGGCGATCGCCGAGTATGAGCGGCTCAAACAAGTCGTGGAAAATTTTACCCTGAGTAAAACTAAGGCAGAGTTGCTCCAGGGGGCGCTTGAGCGCGTCTTGCTCATCGCGCCGATTACGACGATTGAGGAAGTTGCCCACAGCGAGCAACTCGCGGCCCGCGGATATTGGACCACTGTCGCGCACCCTGAGCTGGGCCGCTCGTTTCGTTATCCTGGCCCGTTCGCCAAGTTCAGCGCTGCCCCGATCACCTATCGTCACCCTCCGCCGACTGTGGGCGAACATAACCGCGAGGTTTACCTCGGAGAACTGGGGTTCAGCGAGCAGCAGTTCAGTGAACTGCAGAGTAAAGGCGTGGTTTGATTGCGGATTGCGGATTGTTGTGTAAGGGAGAGGGGACCTGTACCCGAAGAAACAATGACAAGGAGTGACCTCATGGCCAACCATCTGCCTCTTGCCGATGTAAAAATCCTCGATTTCATGTGGGCAATGGCCGGACCGGCGGCTACGCGCATGCTCGCTGATTATGGCGCCACGGTTGTGCGGGTGGAGTCCACGCGTCGCTTTGATGCCACCCGTACGGTTGGACCGTTCCAAAGTGGCCAACCTGGGCCAGAGAGTTCCGGGCTATTCTTTAATATGAACACCGGGAAGCACATGATCACTCTTGACCTCGCCAAAGAAGAGGGACGCGCCGTCATTCTTGATCTGGTGCGCTGGGCGGATGTCGTGACCGAAGCGTTCTCGCCTAAGGCGATGCGCGCGTGGGGCTTAGTACCGTGCGCCGTAATTACGCAGCGAGTTGCAGCGGCGGCGGCTCCTCGAATTTAGCGAGCAGTTTAGTTTTAGTGTACGTCCATTTGATAGGTTTAGGATGGGTATTGAGTTCTGCAAAATAAGCCGTCAGGTCACGCTCCAAGGCGACGAGGCTCGGAAAATCATTGGGCGTGAGCAGGTCGCGCTGGACTTTGCTAAAGAGGATCTCGACTTGATCGAGCCAACTAGCGTACTTGGGCAACCAGTACAGGCGCACCTCAAAGGGCAACTCCAGCGATGCAAGCCAAGCGCCGAGCTGCTTGGGGGCGTGGGTGGGGCCGTTGTCGAGAATCAAATGGAGGACTTTGATCCCAGCACAGAGCGTACTCTGAAAGAACGCTTGCAGGAAGGCTTTGAAATCGACGAACTTCTTTGTCGTGCGGGTCTGGGCGAAGGTCAGCCCGCTGGCCACGACCAGCGCACAGAAGAGTTGCAGGGCGCCCATCCGTTTATAGCGCTCCGCCACCTGCAGTACTTCTCCCGGGGCCGCGGCTTTCGTGGGGGTGACGCGCTGACGCGCTTGAATCGAGGTTTTTTCGTCGGCACAGACGGTGAGTTCCCCGTGCGCCTGCCGGGCCGGGGCCTGCGCGTAGAGGTCGAGCACCGGCCCGGCTTTCTCGACAAACTGCGGATCGGTCGAGTGCTGCCACGAATGATAGCGCCAGGGCTTAATCTTGTCGGCCCGCAGCCAACGGCGGATCGTGCCCGGCGCGATGGTTGCGACGATGTGCTGTTCCACTGCCACCTGCGCCAGCTTCTCGCCCGACCACCGCTGCCAGGGCTTGCCGTACTGCCGGGGCGCACTGCACGCCAGCGCAACCACCTGTGCACGCTGCAGCGGCGTGAAGGTATGCCGCGTGCCCGCACGGGGCGCATCACGCAAGCTGTCCGTGCTTGGCCCCCGTTGCCGCCACCGCTTGACCGTGTTGATATGGCAGCCGACCTGCTGCGCGATGAGGGCATTCTGCCACTCCGGATGGCGATGCGCGAGCAGCACGATCTGGGCCCGTTGCACGGTGGCGAACGGCGCCATGTAGCAGGTACTGAGGTGCTGCAACCGCGCCTCTTGCTCCCGCGTCAGGGTAATCGCATACTTGGGCCGAGGGCCGGGCATCTCAAGAGTCCTCCTACTTTGGCAAAAGTTAGCAAGACTCTCGTATGTCAGGCCTTCTCTCATTGCAAACCCGCTACGTATTTCGTGCGCTGTGTACT
>JACQEL010000055.1 GCA_016200595.1 Deltaproteobacteria bacterium | reverse complement strand
TGCACGCAGAACGCGAGCGGTATCGCTATATCGTGCTTGATTGTCCCCCGTCTCTGGGGTTGTTAACGGTGAACGCTCTCACGGCTGCGGATAGTGTGCTGATCCCGCTGCAGTGCGAATACTACGCGCTGGAGGGACTGCGGTCGTTGTTGCAAACCATCACCCTGATCCGTGAACGCCTGAACCCCGACCTGGCGATCGAGGGCCTACTGCTGACGATGTTCGATCCGCGTAACAAATTGTGTCATCAAGTCGCGGAAGAAGTGCGGCGGTTTTTTCCTCACCACGTGTTTGATACGGTGATTCCGCGCAATGTCCGCCTGAGCGAGAGTCCGAGTCATGGACTGCCGATCGTGCTGTACGACCCGTCGTGTCGCGGCGCGCAAAGCTATGTCGAATTGGCGCGAGAAGTCACACTTCGTGAGCCCACGGCCTGGGTCGCGCAACCCGCGCCGGCGCCGGCGGAAAAAGAAAGGGGCGTGGAGCCATGAGCGAACCGGCCGGGATACTGAAGCGGCGCCCCTTGGGACGTGGCCTCGGCGCCTTGATCCCCGAGGGGCCGCCGGTAGCACCCTCCGCCGAACGGCGCGTACCGATCGCCGAGATCCACCCCAATCCGCGTCAGCCGCGGCGCTTCTTCGCTGAAGACCGCCTGGCCGAGTTGGCCGAGTCGATTCGTCACCAGGGCATCTTACAACCGCTGGTAGTGCGGCGCGTGGAATACGGCTACGAGCTCATCATCGGCGAGCGCCGGTTTCGCGCGGCTCAGCGCGCTGGGCTTGACCGGGTGCCGGTGATTGTTAAGGAAGTCACCAGCGCCGAGAGTCTCGAGATGGCGTTGGTAGAAAATATCCAGCGCGAGGAATTGACCCCGATTGAAGAAGCCCTGGCGTACCGGCAGTTAATGGAAGAGTTTCACCTGACCCAGGAGGATGTGGCTAACCGCGTCGGCAAGAGCCGGCCCGTAGTCACGAATCTGTTACGTGTCTTGCAACTGCCGGAGGAAATCAAAGACGAAGTGGATCGTGGCAATCTTTCGGTCGGTCATGCGCGGACCTTGCTAACATTAGGAACGCCGGAGCAACAGATCGAGCTGGCGCGTAAGATCATGCGCCAGGGCCTGTCGGTCCGGGAAACCGAGACCTTAGTGGCCCGCGCCCCAGAACGGCTGCCTGCCGAAGATTCCTTGCCGTCCGCCGAGGGTGAGCGATCCGCCCGGCCGGATCTGTTCATCAGCGCCCTGGAGGAAGAGCTTATCCAGGCGCTGGGAACCAAAGTGCGGCTCCATCAGCGCAAGAAGGGTGGCCGTATCGAGATTGAGTATTACTCGAACGAGGAGTTAGAAGGACTCGTGCGTCGCCTGAAAGGATGAGGGGGAAGCGGCAAGGCTGTTCGGCACAAATACTACACCTGGGGCAATACTCCACCGGTCTCACCGCCGGGGGTTGAAACCCCCGGCTACCCTCAGGCCCGCACGGCGTGCTGGCGGGTGCCGCGGAGCGGCACGGGACGGTAGGCCGGTCTTTTAAGGCCGGCCGGAGGAGCGAGGGCACCTCTGGCAACAGTCGAGCCGAACAGTATTGGGGCAAAAAGGGAACAGGCGAAAAGGATAAGAATCCTGTCTTGCTGAAAACTGACTGCTGGTTAACAGAGGAGGCGTGTAGTTGTGTTATCGTTCCCGCCGGATTGGACCTTCGTTTTTCAAATCATCCTTTTCCTTGTGCTCTGGACTTATCTCCGTCGGCTTCTTTTCGAACCGAACCTTGCTGTACTGAAAAGCCGTGAAGAGCGCAGTGCCGGCGCCTTGCAAGAGGCAAGCCGGGTGAAGGCTGAAGCTGAGGCAATAAGTGAACAATACCGCACTCAGTTAGCAGGAATCCGCGTTGGCGCGATGCAGCAGGTCGACGCGGTCTACCGAGAAGCCGAGGAACAGACTCATGAGCTGCTCGAGTCTGCACGCGCCAACGCCGCTCACACTATGGCAGGCTTGCGGGAAACTCTGGCTCAAGAACTCGCCCAGGCTCGTCAAAGCCTAACAGCCAGCGTCCCCACTTTCTCGCGCGAGATCGCGACAAAACTCCTCGGGAGGCCCTTGACGTAACTATGAGGAACCATTTAAACAAGGTGGTCAGTTTTGCCGTCTTTCTCTGTCTCCTTCTCGTATCCTCTGCTCTATGGGCAGCAGAAGAAGGGACGCACGGAGGTCATGAAGGAGGCGGCTCACAATTACTGGTTCTCGTTTTCTCCGCGATCAACTTCGTCCTGTTCGTCTTGGTCCTGCGCAAATATGCTCTTCCGGCCGTACGGGACAGTTTGCGCCGCCGACGCGATACGATCGTGCAGGCGTTGAGCGAAGCGAAGCGAGCCAAGGAAGAAGCGGAAAACCTGCGCCGGGAGTATGAAGAGAAGCTGGCCGGGCTGGCCGCTGAACAAGAGCGCTTGCGCGCTCAAGCTCTGGAAGCCGCGGAGCGCGAGAAACAACGGACTATGGAGGAAGCGCGTCGAATGGCCGAACGTATACAAAGCGAAGCGCGGCTCATCGCCCAACGCGAGGTCGAGGAGGCCCGTCGCCTCTTGCGCCAGGAAGTGAGTGAGCAAGCGGTCCGCATTGCGACGGAGTTAATCCGGACGCGACTGACACCGGCCGACCAAAGTCGTCTAGTTCAAGATTTCGTGCGTGAGGTGAATGATGGCGGGAACGCCAGCCGCTAGACGCTATGCCAAAGCCTTACTTGAGCTTGCGCGAGAGCAAGGACTGCAAGAAACTGTCGGGACTGAACTGGCTCGGGTAGCCGAGGTGCTGGCTGATCCGTCTCTGCGGCAAATGCTGGCGTTACCGAATCTGCCACTTAAAACGCGTAAGGATGTCGTCGAGCAGTTGGGCACGGCCTTGTCGCTCCCGCCCCTGACCAGCAACTTTCTCCGCGTGCTGGCAGAGAATGGCCGTTTGGCTATCGTCACTGACATTGAGAAGGCTTACCAGCATTTGCTTGAACGCGCCTTGGGCCGGGTGCGCGCCAAGGTACGCGCGGCTGCTCCCCTGTCAGAGGAAGAGCTCAACGCCGTGGTGGATACTTTCAGCCGCCTTACCAAGATGACCGTGATTCCCACGCTCGAACTCGATCCCGAGTTGCTTGGTGGAGTCACAGTAGAAATTGAAGGGCGGGTGTACGATGCCAGCCTCAAGACGCAACTGCAACGATTAGGCGAGACCTTAGCCCGGCAAATGTGAGAAACTTCCGCGCATCGACCACAATCAGGATACCGCGTTGTCAGTCCCGTGAGGCGTGCAAAGTCAGACTTGCGACTGAGGACCTCATTACTGACTGAAAGCTGACCCCTTCTTCACGAGAGGACAGAAATGGAACTGCGTGCTGCTGAGATCAGTGAAATTCTCAAACGACAGATTCAGGGTTACGACAAACAGATAGAGTTGCGAGAGACCGGGACGGTTCTTTCCGCCAGTGATGGCATCGCCCGAATCTATGGGTTGGACCGAGTTGCCGCTGGTGAATTGCTGCAATTCCCGCACGATATCTATGGGCTGGCACTCAACCTGGAGGAAGACAACGTTGGCGCCGCCGTGTTCGGGGAGATGCAGGCGATCAAAGAGGGGGATGAGGTTCGCCGCACTGGTCGTATTGCTGAAGTGCCCGTCGGAGAAACCATGCTGGGTCGCGTGGTCAATGCTTTGGGTCAGCCGATAGATGGCAAAGGTCCGGTTGATACGACAGAAACCCGTCGTATCGAAGTGAAAGCGCCAGGAATCGTGCTGCGTCAGCCGGTGCGGGAACCTCTGCAAACCGGCATTAAAGCGATCGATTCGATGATTCCCATCGGCCGGGGACAGCGTGAGTTGATTATTGGCGACCGCCAGACCGGCAAGACTGCCTTGATCATCGATACCATCATTAACCAGAAGGGTGGAGATGTCTTCTGTATCTATGTGGCAATTGGTCAGAAGCAATCGACGGTTGCCCAAGTCGTCAAGCGCTTGAGCGACGCGGGCGCGATGGACTACACCACGGTGGTGATGGCAGGCGCCTCGGAAGCCGCGCCTTTACAGTTTATCGCTCCCTACGCCGGCTGCGCCATGGGTGAATTCTTCCGTGATACGGGCCGGCACGCGTTGGTCATGTATGATGATCTGTCGAAACATGCGGTTGCCTACCGGCAGCTTTCCATCTTGCTGCGCCGACCGCCCGGCCGCGAAGCTTATCCTGGAGACGTCTTCTATCTCCATTCCCGCCTGCTCGAACGAGCGGCCAAAATGAGCAAGGAGCAGGGTGGTGGTTCTCTTACGGCACTGCCAGTGATTGAAACGCAAGCCGGGGACGTATCCGCCTATATTCCCACCAACGTGATTTCTATCACCGACGGTCAGATCTTCTTGGAAACTGACTTATTCTACGCCGGCGTCCGGCCGGCAGTGAACGTCGGCATCTCGGTGTCCCGGGTGGGTGGATCAGCACAGATCAAAGCCATGAAACAAATAGCCGGGTCGCTCCGCCTTGACCTGGCGCAATACCGTGATATGGCGGCGTTTGCCCAGTTTGGCTCGGACCTTGATGCCATCACGCAGCGCATGCTCGCGCGCGGCATCCGGCTGGTTGAGATTCTCAAACAGGGGCAATATCAACCGCTCCCGGTGGAAAGACAAGTCCTCATCATCTATGCCGGGACTAATGGTTTTGTCGATCATCTGCCCGAAAGTGCCTTGAAGAAGTACGAGACCGAACTCAGTCGCTTCGTCGAGAACCGCTACCCGGACATTTACAACGATATTCGGACGAAGAAAGAGTTAACCGATGACCTCAAAGGGCGCATCGACCCGGCCCTCAAGGAGTTCAACGAAAGCTTTACTGCGTAAAAACCCTCATGGCTACCCTGAAAGCGATCCGTAGACGCGTCTCTTCGGTCCGCAACATCCAGCAGATTACCAAGGCGATGAAGATGATCTCTGCCGCCCGGTTGCGCCGGGCGCAGGAGGCTGCGTTCGCCGCTCGCCCGTACGCCGGGAAGTTGGAAGAGGTGTTGCAGAACCTCGCGCAAAGTCAGACCCTGGCACATCCCCTCCTGACTGCCCGTGAAGAGCATAATATTGATCTTGTGTTTATTACCTCTGATCGTGGTCTGTGTGGCGGATTCAACGCTAACCTGATTCGCACCGCAGAAACCTTCATCCGGGAACATCGCGCCCAGAAGGTCACGCTTTCGCTCGTCGGACGACGTGGATTCGACTACTTCAAGCGCCGGCCGGTGACGATCGTCGAACAGCATATCAATCTCTTCGGTCGCCTGACTGCGGCGCTGGCGCATGAAATTGGCACCCGTATGAGTCAGCGGTTCCTCAATGGCGAAACGGATGCCGTGTATATCCTGTACGCCCGTTTCCGCTCCGCGCTGGTCCAGGTTCCCACGATTGACCGCATTTTGCCGGTCATTGCCAAAGAACGCTCAGTGACCGACGTTCCACTCGAATACGTGTACGAGCCGGAGCCGCAGACCTTATTGGCAAGTTTGCTCGCCCGTTATATCGATATGCTCATCTATCGAGCCATGCTTGAATCCGTGGCCAGTGAACACGGCGCGCGCATGACTGCCATGGATAACGCGACCAACAACGCGGTAGATATGATCGAGCGTTTGACCTTAGACATGAACCGTGCCCGTCAGGCGGGCATTACCCGAGAATTGTTGGAGATTGTCTCCACCGGTGAGGCACTGAAATGATGCAAGAAGTTGCTAGTTGCCAGTTGTCAGTTGTCAGTAAGAAAAACTGAGCACTGGGAACCGGCAACTGGTAACTGAAAAGTGAGAGAACGCTATGAATGTCGGAAAGATTACCCAGATCATGGGAGCCGTAGTAGACGTCGAGTTCGAAAACAGCTCTCTCCCTCCTATCTACAATGCCCTTCAGGTCACCAATCCCACCATCAATGATAAAGAGTGGAACCTGATCCTCGAAGTCGCTCAACATCTAGGGGAGAACACAGTTCGTTGTATTGCTATGGACAGTGCCGAGGGCCTGGTGCGCGGCATAGCCGTGCGCGACACCGGCAACGTGATCACCGTACCGGTCGGGGAGGAGACCCTGGGGCGAATTCTCAACGTCGTGGGCGAGCCCGTAGATGAGGGTCCTTCGCTGGCTCATGTCAAACGCTCTCCCATTCATCGCTCAGCTCCACTCTTTGTTGATCAATCGACTGAAGCAAAAATCCTGGAGACTGGCATTAAGGTTGTTGATCTGCTCGCCCCTTATCCCTTAGGGGGGAAAATTGGCCTGTTCGGCGGCGCCGGTGTAGGCAAGACCGTTATCCTTCAGGAACTCATCAACAACATTGCCACCCAGCATGGCGGCTATTCGGTCTTCGGCGGCGTGGGCGAGCGCACCCGTGAAGGGAACGACCTGTGGCTGGAGATGAAGGAGTCGGGTGTCATCAACAAAGCCGCCTTGGTCTATGGTCAAATGAATGAGCCGCCTGGTGCCCGCGCGCGGGTGGGGCTCTCTGCCCTCACAATCGCTGAGTACTTCCGTGATGAAGAACACAAGGACGTGTTGCTCTTCATTGACAACATCTTCCGTTTCGTGCAGGCGAACTCGGAGGTGTCTACCTTGCTCGGCCGCATCCCCTCGGCCGTGGGCTATCAGCCGACCTTATCTACTGACTTGGGCGAGTTACAGGAGCGCATCACCTCGACTAAGAACGGTTCGATCACCTCGGTACAGGCCATCTACGTACCAGCCGACGACTTGACCGACCCAGCGCCGGCCACGACCTTCTCCCACCTCGACGCGACTACTGTCCTCTCGCGTCAGATCGTCGAGAAGGGCATTTATCCAGCGGTAGATCCTCTCGATTCCACTTCGCGTTTGCTTGATCCTAACGTCGTTGGCGAAGAGCATTACCAGGTCGCGCGTCGTGTGCAGGAAGCGTTGCAGCGCTACAAGGACCTGCAAGACATCATCGCCATTCTCGGTATCGACGAACTATCCGAAGAAGACAAGATCGTGGTCGCGCGCGCCCGTAAAATCGAACGTTTCCTGTCGCAGCCGTTCAACGTAGCCGAGCAGTTCACCAACACCAAAGGGGTGTACGTACGGGTGAAAGACACCATCCGCAGCTTTAAAGAACTGGTTGAGGGGAAGCACGACGACCTGCCCGAGCAGGCCTTCCTCATGGTCGGCACCATCGAGGACGCGATGGAGAAGGCGAAACGGCTAGCGGCATAGGTAGTGAAAAGTTATGAGTGAAGAGTTAAACGTTCTCAACTCTTCACTCTTCACTCTTCATTCTTAACTCTTAACTCTCAACTCTTATGGCAGAAACCCTTCTTCTCCGTGTAGTCACTCCTGAACGTTTGGTTCTAGACGAGGAAGTGGACGAGGTCACTGCTCCTGGAACACTAGGTGAGTTTGGCGTGTTACCCAATCACGTCACCTTCCTTTCCTCTCTCCAGCCTGGCCGACTAAGCTATAAGCGCGGTGGTCAGGTCCACATCTTAGCGACAAGCAGTGGGTTTGCTGAAGTTAAGGATAATGTCATGACTGTTCTAGCCGACAGTGCCGAGTTCGCTAGCGAGATTAATGTCGAACGGGCACGGGCAGCTTTGCAAGCAGCCGAGGAAAGTCTCAGGACTCTTGCGGCAATGGACGCTGCTTTTTCCGAAGTCCTAGCCGCGCGCCAGCGAGCGCAGGTGCGGATCGAGGTAGCCAGCGCGGGCGTGGGCATTAACAGGTAGGGAGCCGCTCTTCACACCGGATATCCCCTTTCTGTACAGCAGTCTCCCTCTAAATTTATCTTAGTCACACGACTGAAAAGGGAGAATAGCCATGGCAAAGAAGGCGATGAAAGGGGTAAAGCCCGTCAGAGAAGGGCGGAGTAATCCGAAGCGGATCGTAATCAAAAAAGCCCGGACAACGGCCAAACGTGTCGTCCGGCGCAAACCCACGCCGGCCGTATCTTCTTTCGTTACAGCTTCGTCACTGGTTGAGGATCATCTCGCGATTCAGCAGCTCCTGCATAAATATTGTCATGTAGTTGATCGTGGCACGGCAGACGAGGTCGCCGCTTTGTTCCACCGTACGGCAGTATTGCTGCCGCGCTACGAAAGCGACGAGCGGTACGAAGGCCGTGAGGCGGTGCGCGGTTGGTACCGCCGCTACATGGAAAAGTTCCGCGCCAAGGTCCGTTATCTCCGTCACAAGATCGAATCGTCGGTGATCGAAATCACCGGCGATGAGGCTACTGCGGTCTGTTATCTCGACGCTGACTCGATCACTACCTCAGTGAACGAAGCCAACGTGGCTGTCGGCCGCTACGACGATAAATTCATCAAGGACGAAGGTCGCTGGTGGTTCAAGGAGCGAACGATCATCGTCTACTATTCGTATCCCCTTGCCCTGTATCGTAAAGGGCGAGGAGCGTGAAACTCTCCAGCATAAGCAGGTCGATCAGCTAGGGGCGTAACATGCCACGCCCTGACAGCTTGTTGCAACCGAGCGGGCCGAGATCAGCGAAGCCCCTTCTCCAAGGTTTGCGCCTCGCCTTCTTTCTTCTTTCCCTTTTCCCCCTTTTTCCCTTTCCCCATTTCGCCTTTTCGCTATTTCCCTTTTCCCCCTCTCCGGTCTTCGCCTCTACTGTAGCCGCAGTGATCGATGGTGACACCGTCCTACTGACCGATGGCACCAGAGTACGTTATCTCGGAGTCAACACCCCAGAGCACGGTCAGCCGTTCTACGAAGACGCGAAACGATATAACGAACAGTTGGTCCTGCATAAAGAAGTCCGTCTGGAAAGAAATAAGCCTGAGCGCGATGCTTTTGGTCGCGTGCTCGCTTACGTGTACGCGGGCGACGTGTTGGTCAACGCTCGTCTGATTGCTGAGGGATTAGGTCATCTTTTCGTACTTGGCGCTTTGGATCGTTATGAAGAATGGCTGCGCTTGCAGACAGATGCGCAAAAACAACACAAAGGGATATGGCGCCTAGGAGGGGTGCCCGGTCCTTTGTTTATCACGACTGTCCATGCCGACGCCGAGGGCAATGATAGACGCAACCCTAACGGTGAATATGTACGTATCTGTAATGTAAGTGCTGGCCCGGTTGACCTGAAAGGCTTCGCGATTCAGGATGCCGCCCGGCACCGCTATGTGTTCCCTGAAGGGATACTGGACCCCGGCTATACTGTCCTTTTACTCAGCGGCAAAGGGCAGGACACGACGAGCCGAGGACAGCTTCGTTTCCACTGGGGCGACGGACCAATCTGGAACAACGACAAGGATACGGCCTCGCTGTTCGATCCCAGTGGGAAGCTCATTGATTCTTTTCAGACGCATGGGGATGTGAGAGAGTAAAGAACCCCATTACCCTAACATATCTGTAGTTCCCGGTTTTTTGATCAGAGCGAATGTGTGTGACGGGCGCGCAGAGCCCTTGCTCTGCGCGCCCTGGTTGC
>JACQEL010000316.1 GCA_016200595.1 Deltaproteobacteria bacterium | reverse complement strand
TGAACTCGTGTGGTACAACGTAGAGAAATAGCCATAACCAATCGGGTAAGGGCCTGATACCAGACCCTTATTGCCGCGCTTCCCCCCCACCAGCCAAGAACCGCTAAACTATGGTATGTAGCTGAGACGCAAGGATAGACTATGGCAACAGCCTCGACTCGCGGTAAAAACATTCGACCTTCCCCAGTGCTTTCTACGTTTATGTGGCAGGAGGCGCTCTTTAACTGGGGCATTCCCTCACTCCTCGGCGCAGGGATTGCGGTCGTTGCCTTACTGAGCCTCTTTGATGAGATTGCCTCCACCACAGGGGTCACGGCGCTCGGCTTTTTACTCTTACTCCTCGTCATATTTTTCCCGCTGAAGCTTGCTTTGAGCGGTGCCGTCGAGCCGCGCATAAGAGCCTTGATACTTGGCTTTAGTCTTGTGTGGATCGGCATTACCTGCGCGCAATTGTACTTTGCCGTCTTCGTTGGTTCCCTGACTGGGGGCGGTTCTGTGGCTGTTGATGGCGGCGCGCTGACGCTTCCTCTCAGCGAGCAAGGGAAAATCTATGATTTGGTGATTGAGGGCAATTTTGCCGCTGCGGCTGGCGATGTGGGGCGCGAGGCCAGCTATGTCCTCGCACTGGAGAAGGATGGAAAGAAGATTCAGGAGTTCACCGGCGTCTTTTCCGAGCGCAGTGTGCGACAGCGCCTGGGACGGCGTGGCAGCACTACCAGCCACCAGTTACATAATCATGTCTTGCATTCCTTCGTGAGCCCCGGAGAAGGAACGTATCAAGTCACGGCTGTGCGCATCGACCCCCAACTGACACCCACTTTGACCATTTCTCTGTACCGCGACACCTATCCGGAAAAAACTTTCTGGTTGCTGAGCGGGCTGCTCCTGATTGGGGCTTACATTGGTGAAGTCGTACTGGCAGGGCAGGAAGTCCCTTTAGTGTTGGTGACTGCCATTGCCCTCGTCTTTGTCCTCACATTTCGGAATCTCGGCGTGCCGCCACACTCCTATCGGGATTTGGTTGGTGCAGGGATGATTGCGGCTATTGCTGGACCTCTGGTCGGTTGGATCTTCCGTATTGTTGCTGACCTAATCGCGAAGAGCCTGGGATTCGCTCGGCTCAAACCAGCGGCTGCTTCAGCGGGAAAAGGAAAAGGGCCGAAGAGATAAGCTTCGAGAAAAATGCTGAATTATGAACGCTGAACGGTACATAAGATAGAGAGATGAGACAGAGGCCGGAAAATAGACAGAGATAGAGACCGCCCCACCTCTTTTACTCTGTCTCTGTCTCAACTCTCTGTCTATTCTGCATTCAGCGGTTTCAGCCATGCTAGCCGATAATGCCTTCTTCGGCGGCGCGCAAGAAGAACTTGGGTTTCCACAGCACCAGCAGGGCCGGGACAAAGGTGCAGGAGGCGAGGAAGCTAATCCCCATCCACAACGCCAGGAGCAGCCCCATCTCCGAACAGAAGCGGATGTTGGAGAATGACCACAACATTGTGGCCGTGACCAGCGTGATCGCAGTGAAGGTGACCGCCTTCCCAGAGGTGGCGAGCCCTAAGCGTACGGCCTCGCTTACGTCTCCTTTGTATTCCTCTACCGCTCGACTGACGATGTACAACGCATAGTCGATCCCGAACCCTACGCCCACCGTCACAATCGGTAGTGACTGCAGGTTGATGCCGATGTTGCGGTAGCCCATGTAAGCGTTAACCACTCCGTTGGCCAGGAACAACCCAATCATCATTACCAGCGAGGCGACGGCTGAGCGATAGGTAAACATGACGATGAGGAAGATGGTGCCGAACCCGAGCAGGTTCATGAGGATGTCATTTTTAAGAATCTCCTCATTCGCCGCGCCGGTCACGCCGATCAGGCCACCCGCCAGGCGAAAGTCGGCCTTTTCCATCGGGTTGTCGGCCACGAATTTCCGCGCTTCCTCCAGGATGCGCGCGACGTTATCCCCCTGGTGATTCTTGCAATAGAACGTGACGTGGGAGACCGTGTAACTAGGATCGAGGAAGCGCGAGGTCTCGCCCGGAGGCGCGCCGGCAAAATAGTAGAAGAATAGTGAACTGATCTTCGGAATTTCGTAGGGAATGACGCTCCAGCGCGGCTGCAGGTCATAGAAAGTCATGTTGATTGACTGCACGATGTCCGCCAGTGAGAAGCTGTACCCCACATCAGGATCGCGTTCCAGCTCTCGCTGGAATTTCTCCATGGTCCGTAGAAGAGCAGGGTCCTTCAACACATCTTTGTCATGCCCCTCGACCACGATGATGAGCGGCTCGATTCCCCCGAAGTACCTCTGGATCTCTAGATGAGACAGGTTATAGGGCGAATCCTCACGCAGGAGGGGTGTAGACGCGGTGGGATCGCCGATTGTTAGGTTCTTCACCTGGGTGAGGGATAGCAAGAACGCCAACACCCAGAAGATCACGATGCCAACCGCATTTCTCGGGGCAACAATCCAGGTGGCGCAGACATTACAAATACGCTGGAAAATGCCTTTCTCACGGTTCAACACGTTTTCTTTCTCCGGCGCCTTCAAGTAAAAGTACACGATGGGATTAAGCAGTAACTCGCTGATCGCCACCGAGCCTACCCACACCGAGGCCGAGATGGCGATGCGCTGGAGAATGACCACCGGCACCACGACAATCGCCAGCATACCGAGCGCGTCGGTGATGATGCCACTCATGGTTGGCACAAACAATTCAGCAAAGGCCGCGATGATCGCTTTTTCTTTGTCCCAGTTCCATTTGTGGTACTCTTCGTAGTAACGGTCATGCATTTGCACGGAGTGACTGACCGCACGGGCAGTGACAAAAAACGGGATCACCAAGGCCAGCGGGTCCATCGCGAAGCCCATTAGTGCCTGCATGCCTAGTCCCCAGAACGAGGAGATCACCCCGGTGATCGTCGGCCGCAGGGCACCACGCCAGTCGTGGAAGTACAGATACAGTAAGATCCAGCAGAAGATCGTAGCGATGATGAAGATGTAGTAGACTTCAGTGGCATAGTGATAGATCCAGCCATAGAGGCGCGGCTCGCCGGCGATCCAGATGGTCTGCCCAGACGTCTCGAACGGTTCTTTGACCGTACGGTCGAGCTCGTCGAAAATACGTTTGTAGTCCAGCCGACCTTCAATGAAGTTCGCCTTGATCAGGAGCGCCTGGCCATTCAGCGAGACTAACTGGCCATAGATCGACTCGGTGTTGTAGCAGATCTTCTTGATCTCCTCGACTTCTTCGTCGGTCTTCGGGGGGCGCCGCATGACTGGCGGAGTGGCAATGGTGCCGCCCAAGACGGTGAGGTAACGAGTGGTGCGGTGTCCGATCGAGGCAACCTGGTCGTGGTTGACGCCGGTGATCCGGTCTACCGCCTGCGTCATGTCGAAGATCTTCTTGAGGATCTCCTTGGTGAAAACGTCGCCCTTGTCAACCTTGAGCATGATGTTGACGTTGTTGGCCCCGCCGAACTGATTGGCGAATTTGAAATGGACCTGCACGAACGGATGGCGGTAGGGGAGCAGGTCGTTAAAGGCCGTGCTCATCTCCAGGTGGAGAGTTTTATAGGCCATGAAGGCCGTAAAGATGGCAGTAATAACAGTGACCGGGATCCGGTTCCTAATGAGACTGGCGCCTATGTTATAGAGCGCCGCTTTGCTCCGCTGTGCCTCTTCCAGAGCCGTTAAGTTATGCCCTTCAGCCATGGTGGTCTCCTTTTTTCCGACATTAACGTTCAGCCCCAAGTAAAGGCTTGTTCTATAATAAACTTTCCTCTGCGGCAAGCGTCAGGAGCCTCTCAGCAGTCTCGTTGGGCTCGCCTGGTTCCCTTGTGGAGAGAAGGAAGGGGACGCCGAAGCCGCACCCCGGCAAATTGCCCCTTCTCATACCAACAACGGTGCGATGACCAGCGCCACCACCGACATCAGCTTGATCAGGATGTTCATCGCCGGCCCGGCGGTGTCTTTGAACGGATCACCAACTGTGTCGCCAACCACGGCGGCTTTGTGTGCTTCGGTGCCTTTCTTCTCGCCGGGAATTTCTTCCTTTTCGATCGCCTTCTTGGCGTTATCCCACACGCCTCCAGCGTTAGCCATCATCAGTGCCAGCAGCACGCCGGTCACCGTCGCGCCGGCGAGCATACCACCAAGCGCCTCCGCGCCCATGAGGTAGCCCACAAGCACTGGCGCCACTACGGCAGTGAGACCCGGTATGATCATTTCCTTTAGGGCCGCCGCGGTACAAATATCGACACAGCGGGCTGGATCCGGCCGCGCGCCCGCTAGTCCTTCCAATAACCCCGGAATTTCGCGGAACTGCCGGCGGATCTCTTCGACCATGAGCCCGGCGGCTCGGCCGACCGCAGTCATAGTCAATGCCGCAATGAAAAACGGAATAGTCCCGCCAATAAACAGGCCGATCACCACAGAGGGATTCGTCACCACGATCTGCAGCGGCACCCCTCGCCCTTGCTCGACTGCTTGCGTGAAGGCCGAAAACAAGGCCAGCGCAGTCAACGCCGCCGAGCCGATAGCAAACCCTTTGCCGATTGCCGCGGTAGTGTTGCCGAGCGAGTCTAATCCATCGGTGATCTTACGCACTTCAGGGCCAAGACCGGCCATCTCCGAGATACCACCGGCATTATCAGCAATGGGACCGTAGGCGTCCACGCTCATGGTAATGCCCACGGTTGCCAGCATGCCGATCCCCGCGATGCCAATCCCGTACAGTCCAGCGGTATAGCTGGCGATGAAGATGGCCAGACAAATGGCCAGGACGGGCAATACGCAACTCTCCAATCCTACCGCCAGGCCACTGATGATATTGGTGGCTGCGCCAGTCTGGCTGGCACGGGCCACACGATTCACCGGCTCGGCCGAGGTGTAGTATTCGGTGATTCGTCCGATGCCGATCCCAACCACACAACCGGACCCGACCGCCCAGAAGACTGCGTGCGCGATCCCTAAAGCCCACACCAAGAGCAGCGCGAAGAAGAGAAAGGCGCCGGCAGCGAGATACGTAGCGTAACGCAAAGCGAGCTGCGGACTAACGTTCTTGAGCACCCGCATGGAGCCGATCCCCATCAGCGAGGCGATCAGTCCAATCGCCGCCACGTCGAGTGGTAATGCCATCAGAGAATTCCGCAGGTAGCTGGCCTTTACCGTGCTCTGACCGAGGGCGGTGAACGCCGAGCCCGAGATGGTGGCGCCGATGGCAATCGCCGCGATGACCGCTCCCACGTACGATTCGAAGAGGTCGGCGCCCATCCCAGCCACGTCCCCGACATTGTCGCCCACGTTATCGGCAATGACGCCGGGATTACGCGGATCGTCTTCCGGGATCCCGGCCTCGATTTTGCCGACCAGATCGCTGCCGACATCCGCGGCCTTGGTAAAAATCCCACCGCCGACGCGAGCAAACAGGGCGATTGAACTCGCCCCCATGGCGAAGCCGTTGATGTACTTTGCCGTCTCCGGGTC
>JACQEL010000315.1 GCA_016200595.1 Deltaproteobacteria bacterium | reverse complement strand
GGGGCACTGCCCACCCTACAACCTACACATCATGTGAAGGTTTCCTTTCTCCTTGCGCTCAGGGCGAACGAAAAATCCGTTCGTGCTGAGCTTGTCGAAGCATGAACGGACCGCAGGATAACGGATAAAGACCATGTCGAGTTCGTATTACCGCTGTGTCGCGTTTGGACCCGTTTCCGTTTGAGGTAAATTAGGCGAGTCCGCCTTCTCACTTTTACTCCCGGGCATTGAACCGCTCAGGCGACGAAATGTTCAGTCCTGCGGATCGGCTTCAAGAATCGGGGATGACACGAGAATTGGAATACGTTGCGGGCTGATAGCGGGATAGCCCGCTCAACTGGCAACCTTTGTCGGGAGAAAAAGCTTGACAAAATCAGCATGACTGATGGATACTGCTTGAGATTTTGCCGTTTTCTGCTGTAACCGTTTGGCGAGATAGACTGCTGAGAGGCAAGCGGGAGACTCAGGCGTTCGGTCAAAGACGACATGAAACCGTCCGCGGAGAAGGCGCATGACTGAATTTGCGGTCCAAGAAGGGGACGTTGTAGAGGTACCTTCCGATCTGCTTCTGCTCAAATACGCCCAGAGCTTCTACGGGGCTGACAAGGCCGTGGCGTCACGTCTCATTTCGGCCGACTTGTGCACGGAAGCCGAGCTTCGACCACCTCCTGGCGACTTCGTGGTCATAGAGACCAAGGGGAGTATCGCACCCAAGCGAGTGTTGTTTCTGGGAACTCCGCCTCTGCGCAGCTTCAGCTATAATGAGATGGAGGTGTTTGCCCGTAGGGCAGTCGAGAAGATTGTGGACCTGGGTTTGCCCGTACAAGTCCTTACCACAACAATCCATGGTACTGGATACGGACTTGACGGTGGAGAGGCACTACAGCGCCTGGTTCAAGGATTCCGAGCAGGATTGTCGAAACACAAACTTAGGACAATTCAGAGAATCACCTTCCTGACCCTAGGGAAACGTGCGGAGCGGATGCTCAATACAGCACTTAAGGCGATCGCGACGAGTGCCGATACAACAGCCAAGACCACTGTGATTGATCGCCCGAGCCCGAGGGACACCCTGCCGACGGGATCAGCCTCCAAGCCGGCAGTACTTGGGAGCGTTTCCGCGTCACTCCCCGTTTCGCCAGGGACCCCAACGGTTAGCAAGAGACGCGTCTTTGTGGCCTTGCCCTTCTCAGAAGAGTTTCAAAACGTCTACGAGTTTGGGATATACCCCGCCGTCCGCAACTGCGGCTTCATCTGCGAACGAGTCGATGAGACCCACTTCACTGGGGATGTTCTGAACCGCATAAGAGGAGGCATAGAAGCAGCGGATCTTGTCATTGCAGACCTGACAGAAGGAAGGCCCAATGTGTATCTGGAGGTCGGCTATGCATGGGGAAGGGGCGTTCCTGTGATCTTCGTCGCGAAGAAAGGGGAAAAGCTCCATTTCGATGTCAGTACCCATAGATGCATTTTCTACGGTAAGTTCACCCAATTCGCAAACGACCTCGAGGAGTTGATCCGAGGCATTGAGCCCACACAACAGAACTGAACACTGAACTATGCCATACACCGGCGGCGGACCACCGTCCGGTGTATGGCCACGTGCGTGGGTACCGAGCATGTCTCAATGCCTGGAGGCGAAAGAGTAGTAGGGTGGGTCGCGACCCACCCTACGGGACTTGTAGGGGGGTGGCTAGAGATGGTGTGGCCTGACTTCAATGAGTTGGGCGATCTGCCTGTCGGAATACATCGGGCCAAGCTTGCAGATGTTGTCGCACACTTTGGCCGTGGTTCAGCTCAGCGTGTAGCCGTCACAGGACGGCTGGAACGCATCTATGAGTTGGCGCGTATCTCAGGTTGCTTGCAGAGATTCATCGTCTTCGGTAGCTACGTTACAGCTGAGCCCAATCCGCATGATGTAGTAGTAGGGTGGGTCGTGACCCACCCTACGGGACTATCACAAATGCGACTTTCTGGTGACTTGGAATTGTCGGCACTTGGCCAACGCGAACAAATTCGGCCACATTCGCCGCGTTAACCCGCTGCTGGGGCTCTTTGTGCCGGCACTGGTGACGCCTTTAGAACTGCTCGGAGGTAGCGATGAAACAGAGTCAGAATGATCCGGTAATTGATGAGATTCGAGAGGTACGCCACCGTATCTCAGCGCGCTTTGATCATGATCCCGCACGGTTGGTAGCCTACTATATGGAGCTACAGAAACAGTACCAAGATCGGCTAATCGAGACCGAAAAAACCGCCGAGCGCACAGACCAGTCAGCCGCCTCCCAAGGAACTTTACTCCAGCAGTGAGTTTTACACCGCCTGTCGGCATATATCGGGCCAAGCTTGCCGATGTTGTCACACACTTTGGCCACGGTTCAGTTCAGCGCTAGCCGTCTTAGAGAACTCATCCGAGGCCTTGAAACTGCTGGCTTTGTGAATCGCGGAGGAAAAGGAGATCATCGCAACTTCGTGCACCCCAAAGTGACCAAAGCAGTAACGATCTCCGGCAAACTTGGCGACGACGCCAAGCACTACCAAGAAAAAGCTGTCAAAGGTGCCCTTGAGGAGACCCAACGATGAAAGCAAGTGCCCGCTACGTCAAGATTGTGGCATGGTCGGACGAAGACCAATGCTTTGTGGGGAGCTGTCCAGGCTTGTTCTATGGAGGCTGTCACGGGGATGATGAGCAAGCCGTGTTCGCGGAGTTATGCGAGATTGTGGACGAAACAATCGAGTTGTACCAGAAAGACAGGACACCTCTGCCCCCGGCCACCTGTGGGAAAGACTACGCCAACAAGATGCTCAACGTTGCCTAAATCCTCAAAGTTGAAGGGCCTCGCTCGTTATGATTCGTGCAATCCGCCATAAGCCGCCACATAAAACGACTGAGAAAATACTATGAAGACGATTGGGCTTGAACACACAACTTTGGATGCCTGCATCAAAAATGCTCGACACGAACGAGTCGTCCTTACGCGCAAGGGCAAACCCGTAGCGCTCGTGGTAGGGGTCGAAGGGTTGGATGAGGAACAGGTGCAACTAGGGAGCAGTGAGAAATTTTGGACTCTGCTAGAAGCGCGGCGTAAACAAAAGACGATCAGTCGTACGGAATTGGAGCGAAGAATCGAAGACGCGAACGGGAGCAGGGAAACGACAGCAGAAAACCACGAAACGAAGGTGAGTCACCCTACACCGAAGCAGCGCGCGGCACTCGACCGCGGACCTGTTGGGGTTCGGAAGAAACGTGAGAGGACTCGTTCTGGCCGCAGCGAGTGACCGCTCGCATTAGGTGGCAAGCACTGATAGTAGAGGATTCATGGCTCGGGATGTCGCTCTCGTAACTGGTGGGAACTCGGGAATTGGCTTCGAGTGCGCCCGCCAACTCGCGCGCGAAGGGTGGCATGTGCTCATCGCTAGCCGAAACCGCGAGACGTCGGCGAAGGCAGTGAGGCAAATCGTTCAAGAAAGTGGCGACGATACCGCCTCCGAACTGGGCCTCGACCTTGGCTCCACCGCCTCTGTGCGCGCCCTTGCGAGGGAGATCGAGCGACGAGAGATTCCGCTCCGAGCGCTCATCTGCAATGCTGGGCT
>JACQEL010000314.1 GCA_016200595.1 Deltaproteobacteria bacterium | reverse complement strand
GGGCCTGCGCTTCTTCCACGGAATTGGCATTGCGGCGTACACTACGTCTGGCAGTGTGCTGGTAGCTGACCTCTGTCCTCCTGCCCGCCGTGGTGAAGGGATGGGCTACTATGGCATGTCAATGAACCTGGCCATGACCATCGGCCCGGCCTTAGGTGCAGCTTTAGTTGGCGTGGTGGGATTTACTGGTCTGTTTTGGCTCTCGGCGTCGCTTGCCTTTGCCAGCCTCTTGCTGGTTCAATTCGTCCGTGAACCTCATCGTCCTCAGGTGCACGCTCAAGCTGGCGTCCAACGCCCGCCGTTGTTCAGCCGGGCCGCCCTGTTCCCCGGTTTCATCGCTATGTGCATGACGATGACCTTTGGTTCAGTGGTGTCCTTCCTGCCGCTGTTTGTGCGCGACCACGGCCTCGGCAATCCAGGGTTGTTTTTTACCGTGTACGCAATCGTCGTCGTGGCCTCCCGCCCTTTTGCTGGACAGTGGTCCGATCGTTTCGGTCGTATGACCGTGATTATTCCCGGCATGATCCTCCTGGCTGTGGCGATGATCGCTCTAGCCTATACGACAACCCAATGGGGGTTGGTCGGCTCAGCCGTACTACAAGGGCTTGGTTTCGGCTGTGTACACCCCTCGATTATGGCCTGGGTGGTAGACCGCTCAACTGCCCACGACCGCGGCCCCGCGCTAGCCACGTTAATGGGGGCATTTGATGTGGGTGTCGGGCTGAGCGCTATTGGCTTGGGCATCGTTCTCCAACATACAAGTTTTACCGTCATGTACTTGTGTGCGGCGGGAATCGCCTTGTGCGGCGCTGGGGCGTGTGTCGCGGTGAGCTTCGCGCATCGGCACAGGCCAACACCATAGAGAAGAATGATAGAGCAATTTGCGTTCGAATGAGCCCTGGGAGCGCGACCATCTTGGTCGCTTTTCAAAGCGGGCGGGACGCCCGCGCTCCCAGCAGAGGACTCCTGCCAGTGAAACCCAGAGGAGAGGGAAGCGCTAAATCAGACGTCAAAAGATTGGCACACCAGATCTGTCACCCTGAGTGAAACGAAGGGTCTCGCAGTGAGATTCTTCGCGGAGTTTATCCTGAGCGAAGCCGAAGGGCTCAGAATGACAAGGCTGGATGGTCACGTCGTAAAACGCACGAATGTCATGTGTTTTGATTTAGTCAGCGAGCAGCTGACCCAGCCCGCAAAATCTTCTCCAATACCGGCATCAGGTAGCGCTTGAAGAGCGCGGGGTTCTCACTCATGGGGAAATGGCCAATCTCGCGCATGGCAGTCGCCTCGGCGTTTTTGATCTTCTTAGCGGTGGCCTCGGCAAGTTCCGGCGTGCAGGCAAAGTCGTATTCACCGGTGAGAAAATACAGCGGCGCTTTACCGGAAATTTCACCGCAGCGTTCACGAAAATCATGGTCCACGCTGTAGAAGTACAGGTCGCCCTTAAACACTCCCGGTCCCCCCTGCGCATAATACCAGCAGGTTTCCCAGCGGTAATTTTCCGGACTCTGCGGGGCCATGATATCAAGCATCGCGGCCGCCGCGACCTCACCGCCATGCACGTGCGGATGCCACCACCAGTCGATAAAACCACCAGGGGAATACTCGCACCCTTCTACCGCGATCAGCGCGCGTAACTCTTCAGCAAAGCGCGCGGCTAAGTGCAAACAGATATTCCCGCCCATCGAACTGCCCATAATTACTGGCTTCTGCAGTTCCAGGGTGCGACAGAAAGCCATGACAAAATCGGCGTAGAACTTCGCCGTCAGGCGATATTCTTCCTTCCACCACCGGTCCGGCGGAATCGATTTGCCATGACGCGGGAGGTCGAAGGCCAGGACGCGAAAGTCGCGCGTGATATCCGAGTCACACAGTTGGTGACGCCATTCCCGACAGTCTGCACCGGCGGTATGGAGACACACCAGCGGGATCCCTTGCCCAGCCTCCTCAAAGTACACGCGATAGTCCGTTCCTGCATAGGGAATGTAGGCAAAGCGGCCGACGATTGGATCCAGGCGTACCATAATCATCCTCCTTCAGTTATCGGCTGGCCGTGCGCATCAAGTGCGTCATGACCGTCAACGCGCGGAGATTCTGCCAGAAGACGATTTCATCTCCTTCCATTATCAGCAACTTGCCAAACACCAAGGGAAAAATCCCATTGTAGCGAGGTGGCGGCATTGGCTGGACGAACTGCTCCCACACATCACGCGCACCACGGAAAGCGAGACCATCCCGAGGAGCGTTGCCGGTTCCCTCACGGATCTGCTCGATGGCGCCGTTCTTTATTGACACGAGGTAGCTAGTGTCGCCGAAGCTGAAGATCAAGTCAGCGGTGAAATAGCGGCCGATGACCTGGAGGCCTTCATCGGCGTTCACCAGTCGCCGCCAGCTCTCCATCCAGGCACGGTCAAAAAGTGCCATGTGTTACCTCCGTTCAGAATGCGAAAGTATTTCACACTACCCCTTCGGCTCGCAACTGCGTCACCTCTGCTCCTGAGTAGTGCAGCACAGCGGTCAACACTTCCTCGGTATGCTCACCCAGAAGCGGCGGATGGGTCTGGCACGCCACCGGCGTCTCCGACAGCTTGAGCGGTGAACCGGTGAGGCGCACTTCTCCAGCCGTGGGATGGGGGACGGTCCATACCATATCGCGCGCCACAACCTGCGGATCGGCAAAGACTTGATCGATAGTTTGCACAGGACCACAGGGAATCCCAGCCGCAGTAATCTCACGCAACCAGTAGGCAATGTCGTGGGCCAAAAAGATCTCTTGCAGCACGGCAATGAGTTCGTCCCGGTGCTGCACCCGCGCCGGATTCGTGGCAAAGCGTGCATCGGTTGCCAGCTCGGGACGTCCGAGCAGACGGCAGAGTCTCTGCCATTGTCCATCGTTCCCCACCGCCAGGCAGAAGAAACCATCGCGGGCACGGAAGGATTGGTAGGGGACGATAGTAGGGTGCCCGTTGCCGAACCGACCGGGCCGCTGGCCGGACACCAGATAGTTACTGGCGACATTTGCCAGCCAGGCCACCTGAGAGTCAAGGAGCGATATATCAATCGCTTGACCGTGCCCGGTGCGAACGCGGGCGAGGAGAGCGGCCTGGATCGCATTGGCAGCGAACAACCCAGCCGTGATGTCAACAATAGCGACGCCTACTTTCATAGGCTCGCCGTCTGGTTCCCCGCTGATACTCATCACACCGCCCCGCCCTTGAATGATGAAATCATAGCCTGGTAATTCACTGTCCGGTCCGGTCTGGCCGTAACCGGTAATCGAACAATAGATCAAGCGAGGATTGAGCAGCTTGAGTTGGTCGTATCCCAGACCGAGTTCGGTTAGCTCTCCAACCTTAAAGTTCTCAACCAACACGTCGCTGAGGCCGGCCAGTCGACGGACAATCTCCTGACCCGCGACAGACTTGAGATTGACCGTGATACTTTTCTTATTGCGGTTGGCACAGAGATAATACGCGCTCTCGCCCGCGGCAAATGGTGGTCCCCAAGCGCGAGTATCGTCACCCATCCCGGGCCGTTCCACTTTAATGACCTCAGCTCCCAGGTCGCCCAACAGCATGGTGCAATATGGCCCCGCCAGGACGCGCGAAAGGTCAAGGATACGGATGCCAGTGAGAGGAGAAGACATAGTTGCCAGTTGTCAGTTGCCAGTAGCCAGTAGGGTGGGCAGTGCCCACCTTATGGTTCTGTCGCAACACGTTTGGGCATTGCTCATACTTCACTTGACTCACCCTTTACTCTTTCTATTTGCTCCCCTTCAAGTCCGCAATTACACGAGAGTGACAAGCAACCACTTACCCGCAAGCCTGCGATTTGGCAATGGTCAGCTATTTTGCTCTTGCTGGTTTGGCTAAGAGCTAACAGCTAATAGCTAATAGCTTCCTCAATTGACACTTTAATCCCCCCGGGGATACTCTCGCCTTCACCAAAGGAGAGGCAAACCAATGCAGACGCACCCGTCTCAGTCTGACCTGAACTTCGATCTTGGCGAGCAGAAGGCACTCCTACGCCAAGAGATCCAAAAACTCGTCGCCCGCGAATGTCCGCCTGAGTACGTGCGCGAGATGGACGAAAAAGAAGAATTTCCCCGCCGCGTGTGGAACGCGTTAGCCGAGGCTGGCTATTTAGGCATTCCCATTGATTCCCAGTACGGTGGAGCGGGCGGTGATATCCTCGACATGGTCATTGTCGTCGAAGAGATGGCCAAGAAGAGTGCCTCGATCGCGCTCACGTTCATGATGTC
>JACQEL010000294.1 GCA_016200595.1 Deltaproteobacteria bacterium | reverse complement strand
TGCACGATCTCGTCTTGCAGGGCAAAGATGTCTGTGAAGGGGCGGTCGTAGCGCTCAGACCACACGTGGGCGTCGGTGGTGGTGTCCACTAACTGTGCGACGATGCGTACCTGCTCTCCCGCGCGCTGCACGCTGCCTTCCAGCACGTAGCGCACGCCCAGTTCTTTGCCGATGGCTTGCACGTTGGTCGCTTTGCCCTTGTAGGTGAACGCGGTGTTGCGAGCTATGACGAACAGACTCGAAATGCGCGAGAGGTCGCTGGTGAGGACTTCGGTGATGCCGTTGCTGAAGTAGTCCTGCTCGGGGTCTTTGCTCATATTGTCGAAGGGCAGCACAACGATGGAGGGTTTGTCGGGAAGCGGCAGCGCCGCTGGCGCGGCGTCAGTCCTGAGTGCTGAGTCCTGAGTGCTGAGCAGCGGATGAGAGGAGTGCAGAAAGAGGAGAATCCCGCCGAGAAGCAGTACGCTCACGAACACGAGCACGAACACGCCCGCGCCCACCCGATGTGAGAGCTTCAGGTATTGTATACGCAGGACTTGTCGCAGTCCTTTGGATGGTTCGGGCAGAAGTGCGTAGATCGGAAACCGCCGGGCAATGTTCTTCAGTTTAGGCCGCCCTAAAGCTATGACCGTCCCCAACGCGATTTTTTGGGCGACATCGCGATACACCATGTCCGAGATGCAAACCGTGTCGGGCTCAGCAAAGGCTTGCAGCCGGGAGGCAATGTTCACCCCATCGCCGAGCACATCGCCAGTCGATTGGACGAGGATGTCTCCCAGGTGAATGCCGATGCGGACATGAATCGGTTCGCCTTTCTCGGCATTGTGAGCGCGGAATTGCGCCTGGATGTGCTGGGCACACTGCACGGCGTGGACCACGGAGGGAAACTCGACCAAGAAGCCATCGCCCGCCGTTTTAATGACGTGGCCCTGGTGCATGGCTACGGCGTGCTCGATAACCTGGTTATGGACGGCCAGCAGCCGCAACATGCGTGCTTCATCAGCCCCCATCTGGTGGCTAAAGCCGACCATGTCGGTAAACATGATGGCCGCCAACCTACGGGTTTCAGCGTGTCCCGTGCCGATGCTATCCTCTGGCATACGGCGATTATCCTGCCAAGTCCTTACGGTTGTCAAACCGGCAGGGGGCCTTTTCGCTAGCCCACGCCTCTTAGCATTTGAGTAATTCCTCCTGGTTGAGCGTCGGCGCCTTGAAACAGCCGACGCTCAACAGCCCTAAAAGAAGACCGATGATAACGATCATTCTCCTACTTCATCGTCTTTTCTGGTCAACGGACTTCGTACCGGGCAGCGACTTTCAGAGAGTCTCAGCCTGTTCCTATTTATACCGCGGCAACAGTTCTTTGCCGAATGTTTCGATCTGCCGCTTGACTTCGTCCTTGGGCAGGAACCCCTGATCCCCCTGCCACACGAACCATTCTGGATGGACATTCTCCACCATCGCGTCCATACTGCGCCGCACCTCGCCGACGGTACCGAGATAGGCAAAGTCGGCGCGCTCCATGCGGGCAACATTGCATTCTTCGGCTGGCAGCATCACTTTCCCGCTCGGATATTTGGCTTCATCTTCCGCCTCGCGCCAGGCCTCGAAGAAGCCAAAGTGGTAGAAGAATTTGCGGAACGCGACCCCGCAGATCCCGTCTTCGGCCAGTTTGCGCGCCTGCTCCTTGTTATCCGCCAAATACAGCGCGCGCAGCACCCCGACACTCTCGCCCAGCTTCAGACTGCGCCCGGCTTTACGCGCTTCTTCCTGGTACGCTTCGACCAGCTTGCGCAAGAGTGGCGGCTGCGAAATCAAGATCGTGGGCGTGATGCCCTCGCGGGCACACCAACGCACGGTCTCTTCGCTGATGGAGAAGGCCTGGAACAGCGGTGGGTGCGGCCGCTGGTAGGGCTTGGGCACAACATTGATCTTCTGTATCCGCCCCTGTTCGTCTACTTCGCCAGGGAAGCCGAATTCCCGCGTCCACTCATGGGCCGGCCACGGCGTACCCTCTTGCGGATGGGGGTATTCATAGTACTTGCCCTTGAAACGAAACGGTTCATCCCCCCAGGCCAGCTTCAGGAAGCGAAACACCTCCTCAAATGCCTCGCGATTGATGCGGTCAGTCTCGCTCTTGTCGCTGACCGTGGCGCCGACATGGATCAACTGGGCCATCTGGTTGAGCCAGCGGGTTTGATACCCACGGGCAAAGCCGACAAAGGTGCGCCCTTTGGTCAATTGATCGAGCCAGGCGATCTCCAAAGCGAGCCGCAACGGGTTCCAGCCCGGCAGGACATAGCCAATCGGGCCAACCTTGATCCGCTTGGTGTTGTGAATGACATGCTGGGTGAGGACCGGCAAGCTGCCAATTTCGAGTCCTTCACTATGTAGATGATGTTCAGGGAAACAGACGGCGTCGAAGCCCACGTCCTCGGCCAATTGGGAGATCTCCACCACCTCCTCGATCATGCGCTGCCAGCGGTCAGGTTGCATAGCGATCGGGCGTAACTCCCGGCGTTCGTCCATCGTCGCTGGAAGAGTGGGTAGAAAGAAATACATGAATTTCATAGGTCCTCCATAGTTTCTGGGAGAAGCTCAGCTCCATCTCCTCATAGCAGGTTAAATTGACAAAACCAAACCGACTGTCCATTGGGGGTGCATATCAAAATATTGGCAGGCTGGTGACTCCCTGTCTGCGTGCTTCGACAAGCTCAGCACGAACGG
>JACQEL010000293.1 GCA_016200595.1 Deltaproteobacteria bacterium | reverse complement strand
CTCGACGAGGCGATTGACTTTATCAACACGAATGGCTCCGGCTTAGCCGACGCGATTGTGAGTGAGGATTACTCCCAGGTCCGCCGATTTTTACGCGAAGTCGATTCGGCGACGGTCTATGCCAACGCCTCAACCCGCTTCACCGATGGCTATGAGTTTGGCTTCGGTGCCGAAGTCGGCATCTCAACCAACCGGTTGCACGCCCGCGGTCCGATGGGGTTACGCGAGCTGACCACCTACAAATATGTAATTTATGGCAATGGACAGGTGCGGGAGTAGAGGAAAGGGAAAAAGGGGAAAAGGCGAAAAGAGAAAGTTCAGAGAAGCAGTACAGTGGGAACACCCCCTGATTATCGTGGGCTGAGAATAGGGTTGTTTGGCGGCACTTTTAACCCTATTCACCTGGGACACTTGCGCAGTGCTGAGGAAGTGCGCGAGGCCTGCGCGCTCGACTGTATCTATTTCGTCCCTGCTGCCCAACCGCCACACAAAGGCGGCAGCGACCTCGCCCCTGCCACGCACCGCCTCAAAATGGTCGAACTCGCCGTGGCGGACAACCCCTATTTCTCGGCTTCGGCAATAGAATTGGAGCGGCCTGGCACTTCCTACTCGATAGATACTATTCGCTCCTTTTTTACCGCTCTCCGGCCCGCTTCTTTACTGTTTATTGTTGGCATCGACGCTTTCCGTGAGTTCGCGACCTGGAAAGACTATGTTCTCATCCCCAAACTCTGTGACCTCCTCGTGACCTCGCGCCCGGGAACGCCCACCCCTCCGTCAGACCAGTTTCTTCCGGTTGCTCTGCAGACACTCTTTTGGTACGATCCGAAAACGAACGTGTATAGACACACTTCAGGTCATTCCCTGGTCCTGCATGAGATTGCCGGACTCAACATCGCGGCTTCGACCATTCGTGGTAAGGTCCGTGCGGGGAAGTCCATCCGCTATCTGGTTCATCCAGCCGTAGAAACGTACATCACTCACCACGCTCTGTATCAACCGGAGGGGGCATCGCGTTGAAGTCTGACAAAAGTTGGGAAAGAGCTTTGCGGTCTGCCCGAGCTGCGCTGGACAAGAAGGCTTATGATCTTGTGGTTCTCCAAGTGAGCGCTTTGACCTCGGTTGCGGACTACTTCGTTATTTGTACTGGACGTTCTGATGTTCAGGTACAAAGTATTTGTCGAGCCATTGAAGAATCCATGGCCACGGTTGGGGTGAAGCCCTTGGCGATCGAAGGGTTTACCCACGGACAATGGGTACTGCTGGACTTTGGTGACGTGGTGGTCCACGTCTTTTACGAGACGGTTCGCCAGTTTTACAACCTCGAAGGGTTGTGGGTACAGGCGCTGCAGTGTACGCTCCCTGAACCATACTCCACTCAAGCACGGGATCTGAGAATCGCGACCGCCTAAGCACAGGAGGAAAGTTACGTTTTTCTGCGCTTACCTCTTCTTTCCCAAAAGTTTCGCTTTATACTGGGGGAGAGAGGAGGATGCTTATGGCGCAGAAGGAGTGGCCTCCATGCCAGCGTTGTCACCAAGGGGTGCTCCTACCGTTATCTGATTATGGACCACAAGGAAACGACATTCCCTTCAAACTCTGGGTCTGTCATAACCCTGATTGTGGTTTTTCCTTGCGGATCGATAAAGGACAAATCAGTTTCGGTCGCCCGGTGCGGCTCAAAACGGAATCGTGGGAGCCCGAGCGCTAAGGAGCTGGGCAAGACGAGCTGAAATTACGTCGGAGAATGTTTCACCCGATGTGATAGTTTGGGCTGGATTTCTCTGCACAGGTATTGCAGTAATGTGGCTAAGCCACTGAGGTCGGCAGGAAACGCGGGCAGCAGTGGGACACGGACAAACGGCAGGTCCGCGAGAAAGTGCTGCGAGAACAGCTCTACTCGTCGTTCTTCACCCCGAGCCTGCAGCTGATAGGCGAGGAAATTTTGGACGAGCCAGGGGAGCGGAGTACTGTCTCTCGCTGTGAGGCGTACCGTCGGACGCAGACGCTTGACCAGAGCCGCGTAGCTTTGCAGCTGTGGTAGCTGGCCTTGCCACGGTTCATGCAACCGGTTCACAATTACGCCTTTCACTGCCACATCCAGACGTTCCAGACCGACGCGAAACTCCTCAGCTTCGGCGAGGATCTCTTCCTCCGGGCTGGTCACCAGCAGAAACGCGGTCTCCGCACTTGCCAGCAGTGTGCGCACGCGGCTGAAACGATCACCGAAGTCGATAAACATCCGCTGCATAGAAGTGAAAAATTCAACAATGTCCTCCAAGGCTGAGATGCCGGTGGCTTCCTCGATCTTCCGCAGGAGAAAGGTGACCGTGCGATTCACGGCGGACAACGCAGCCCAACCCGTCGTAGTGGCAGAGCGGATGAAGAGTTTGTTCGCCTGACTATCAAGAAAGCGTTGGAGTCGTTGCGGCGCTTCCAAAAAGTCGAGTGCCTGTCGTGTCGGCGGTGTGTCCACCACGATCAGATCATAGATTCCTTTCTGAACCAGTGTGGCCAAGGTATCGAGCGCCATATATTCATGTGAGCCAGCGAACGTGCGCGAAAGCCCCTGATAAAAGCGGTTGGCGAGAATGCGCTCGCGGATTTCCGCGGTCGGTGCATAGCGCGCCACCGCCGCATCCCAGGCGCCTTGTTGATCGACGAGCAAGGCCGTTAAGGTTCCGCTCGGTGATAAACCGTAGTACGCAAAGATTTCGGGTGGGAGCGGTTCCTCGTGTGCAGCCAAGGTGTGCAAGCCCAGACAATCTGCCAGACGTTTCGCTGGATCGATCGTCACCACAGCAGTCCGTCGTCCGTGCAGCGCGCCCCACAGGGCGAGAGCCGCAGCAGTAGTAGTCTTGCCGACGCCACCGCTACCGACACAGACGAGGACGCGGTGCGTAGCGATCAGCTGAGAGAGATCAGACATAGATTTTTACTACTGTACAGCACGGAATTTGGCGAGGAGGGCTTGTGCTTTTTCTCTTGACTTTTGGCAGGCAAAGAGACAGGCGGGCTCGTACCTGGCTGAGCTTCTCTCCACAGTGAAGGCGAGTAACCAAAAGGTCTGGGAGCAAGGGTCGCAGAGAAGAAGAAAACGGCGGTAGGACGTCTCCTCATCAGGGATGTTCCTAACACCCTATTTTTCTTGACTTTTACAAAGCACAGGCTATAGAGTCCGCCTGTTGCCGGAGGAATCCGGGATAGGAGAATGCAATCATTTGCTGGCCTGGAGTAGCTCCGTAGGGCGCTCTCCAAAATCAAGGACAGCGACAGGAAGGGAAAGCGGATTGGAGGACAATGACATCCACAAGGTACGGGGAGGGAATTACGACAGAAGCAGGAGGTGGAACTGGCGTAGAGGAACAAGTTGTCGGAAGCAAGATCAAAGCATATAGATATAGATGCATGTCTCGGTTGCCGAAGTATCTACGTGTAGAGCCCTTGAGGCATCTACGAATAGATGTCGGCATCTATAGGTAGAAACGGGCATCTACAAATAGAAACAAGCAGAGTCGTCTAATTCAAGTTAGCCGGACACACACTCGGGAAGGTGAGTTGGAACGGGAGGGAGGAAGACATATGCCGAGAGCACAAGCCCGATGCTTTTCGTTCTTGTGGATCTTCTTCGCGGTTGGCGGTCTAGCGATTGGACGCAACGCCGACGCCCAGGGCGGAACGGTCAGCCTCATCGAGGTTCTCAAGGAGCCGACGAAGTTTGTTGGTCAAAGGGCGTGCTGGGTCGGGCACAACATGGGGTATTCAACCGTGCGGGGTGCCGATGGTCGCGTTGAGGAGCGCACCTCGACTTGGATGGCGCTCGACGACAAGAAGTCAGTGGTACCCGAACAGACGTTTGTTGCGGACGAGATCCAGGCGAAGCGGACCGACGTCGCCACCAAGGCTGACAACACCTCTGGAGACCGAGGCGATCGTTTGGCCTGCGGCACCCTGAAGGGTTCTAAAGACGTGAGCATCGACGTGGGGAGCGAGAAACGGAAGATACAGGCGCCCCTTCTTGCCGACGTAACATTCGATACCGTTCCAGCCCAGAAGTAACTGGATGCGCTGGGCCGGGACTCTGGCGGCGGGAGGAATAGGGGTCGTTCTTGAATTAGTGGAATCATGCTGATGGGGGGGAGCGCGACAAAAACCTTGCAGAGCAGAAGACTCAGCAGTACCATCTTGCGCAGGCGGGGGGAGAGCAGTGCTGTGCAGAGGGAGGCCGCCTAACTTAGGCCGTGCACGTGACCGCCGCCCGCTTGTGGTTCCTGCCGAACGTGAAAAGTCTCAGTTTGGGCGGCGGCCCGTGACGACGGGCGTTAGGGGTCAATACTCGAAGAGTCTTCCGGTAACTGATAAAGAAGATTACATAGGCGTCAGGGCTCTATTGAGCCAATAGAGAGGGTGTGCGTCCAGTAAGGAGGGCGTATGGAACGCAAGCTCACAGCCATCTTCAGCGCGGATGTACAAGGATACAGTCGTCTCATGGGTGAGGACGAAGAGGCGACTATTCGGACACTCACAGCCTACCGAGAGATCCTGACCTCTCGTATCCAACAGTATCGTGGCAGGGTTGTGGACTCGCCCGGGGATAATCTCTTAGCTGAGTTTGCCAGCGCGGTGGATGCGGTGCAGGCAGCGGTAGCTATTCAGAAAGAGTTGAAGACGCACAATGAGGGACTCCCCCCTAACCGCCGGATGGCCTACCGCGTCGGCATCAATGTCGGAGATGTCGTGGTGGAGGGTGAGCGGATTTATGGGGACGGGGTGAATATCGCGGCCCGGGTGGAGAGTTTAGCCGACGGCGGTGGAATCTGTATCTCCGGGACCGCCTATGATCAAATCGAGAACAAGCTCGCCTTGCAGTATGAGTATATCGGCGAACAGACGGTCAAGAATATTGCGAAGCCGGTACGGGCGTATAAAGTGCACCTCGAACCGGGCACAGCCACAGCTTCGACTGTGAGGACTGCCTCCCCAGCCCCGCGTTCTGTTGAAAAGCAGGGCGCATCACGTCGCCGGTCAAGTGTTGCTCTGGCAGTCGTGGGAGTGCTGGTGGTGGGAGCGGGAGTAGCGGTACTCAGAAACATCTATCAGCGACCATTGTCGCCTCCAACAACGGTTCCCCTTGAGGAAGCCTCCGCTTTGCCGTTACCTGACTCACCATCGGTGGCCGTCCTGCCTTTTACCAACATGAGCGACGATCCTGAGCAGGAATATTTCAGCGATGGGATGACCGATGACCTCATCACGGATCTCTCCCGGCTCTCGGGCCTCTTGGTGATCGCGCGGCACTCGGTTTTTGCCTATAAAGGCAAAACCGTGAACATGAAGGAAGTCAGTCGGGAGTTAGGGGTGCGGTATGTGCTGGAGGGCAGTGTCCGCCGAGCTGGCGCTCAAGTGCGGATCAATG
>JACQEL010000292.1 GCA_016200595.1 Deltaproteobacteria bacterium | reverse complement strand
AAGGTGCGCACGCATAAGGGAACGGGCTGAAACCGCATTGCTCACTCTGCGAGTGATGTGAAATAAAAAAGTCCATCGCTGGTCAACCATTAAGAATTGCTCGCAGCGATCTTTAGTGCTCCAAGGCTACGAGATTCACCCCCAAGGCCATGGTCTTTAGCTGGTGGGTGTTGCTCCTCACAACCTCTCCGCGAAGCTCCCTCCGGACAGAGTAGCGACAAAGAAACTTACATCAGGTAAAGTACCTAAGGTCTCCAGCGTATTGGGTCGTGTCACATGGAGACAGGGAGGGAGAACATGCGTTTCGCGATATACGGAGTAGCGGTGACCGTCGTCACTATGATGGTCCTTTCGCCGGTTTGGGCGCAGACCGGTCAACCGACAAAACGGCAGGAAGCAACCAAACGCTCCGAAGGGCGAGTGTCGCTCGCCGAGGAGGAAGTCCTCATTGTCCTTGCGGATGAGGCCTCGCGCCACTTCCATGAGGCCCGCGCAGACCTCTTCAGGCATGAGAACGTCGGAGCGGCTACGGAACTACTGAAGGGCGCGGCTTTTGTGAAACTTGAGGCGAACCTGGCGAGTGGGGAAGACCGGGAAACGCTGCTGGCAGCCATCCGCGACTTAGACGTACTGGCCTATGACGTGCAAATGGGAGGAGTGGTCTACGTTACGGACTTTGACCGAGAGTTCGCGCAAGCGGAAGCGGCCTTGGCGAACCATCATCTACAGAAAGCTAAGGAAGCCTGGGGGAAGCACGAAGCCAAAAACACCGGCCTCCATCTCAAAGCGGCCATGATCTCCCTGGAAAACGGTTGGGGGTGGAGTGGACAAAAACCTACCCCGGAAACGACAGCCGCAATTCACGAGACCGACAAGGCGGTCAACAAACTCGTGAGCGGAGTTGGCGGGACAGAAGCAGAAGTAAAGGCTGCGCTCGACAAGGCAGCTGCCGAAGTTGGCAGACTCGCTACCCTGACCGCCCAGGTAAAAAAGTAAGGCAGAAGGAGAAGGGCTATGGACTTCGCAAGGAGACAGACAATCACGCTGATCGTTGCCGTCGTGGCGGTGTTGGGACCGATGATGGTCTCTGCTCAGATTTTTTCTCCCTATGGCTCTCCGCCCGTCGTGCGCATGACTGGCACCTTCTCACCCTTTGACGAGAAGCAGAGCCACGGCCTCAATACCCTTACTGTGATTATTGAGGACAAACAAAAATGGCTCTTTAAGGTGAACCGTGTCGATACGATGACGGGTACGGATCCGGGGATGATGTTGCTCACTTATATATTTCCCCCAGAGCTCCGTCTTATGGGGGCCGCGAGCAAAATGGCGCTATTGGCCCAACCCGATATTGTCGGGAAACCGGTCAGTTTGCAAGGGTTTCTCTACATTGACGATCGCGATTTTTATGTCGCGGAGATCAACGTCGCGACAGAGACGGCGAATCAATAAAACCTGAGCTGTAGAGACGCCCCGGCGGGACGTCTCTACAACACGCGGGCACGGCAGAACCTGGGGAGAGGGATCAAATTTACAGCAGTTTTCAGTTGGGTGTGTTCTTCCCCGCTGGGAGCGCGGGCGTCCCGCCCGCCTAAAAAGCGCCCAAGATGGGCGCGCTCCCAGGATGTACTCAAGTGCAATCCGCTCTAGTTGAAACCTGCTCGCAGTTTCTGAGTGATGATTTTTTCTATTGGTGTTGCGGTGTCACTTCGGCGGCTTCTTCTACTACGGTCACCTGAAAACGTTTTTGGGTAGTATCGAGCCAACCTTCGATAGTCAGAACTCGACCGAGAATCTCTGGCTTTAACAGTCGCTCCATTAGAGTATCAGGCCCATAAAAGCGCACCTGGCGCAACACCACATCGTCCTTTATGACTCGTTCTCGTTCTTGCGTAGTCAAGTCTTCTACCTTGCCAATCCGCAGCACTAACGGCTGGTCTCGCACGAAGATGTTCACTGCGGCGAAGTCCTCCCGTTTGGGGGTTTCGGCTGACAGTAAAGTGCCGGTGATACGCAGGTCCACGGGGCGATCTGGGTACGGTGACTGTGCGCTTACCACACTTGCCCACAACACAGACAAAACCACAGCGATCATCATCCTTAGGTTCATGCTTCCCCTCCGCAAAGATTTTCGTTGCACGGTAATATAACCGAAGTTCGGCAACCGGCACATGCCAGCGTCACCCGAGCCGGATGAGTTTCGTTCGCCGCCCAGTCGCGGTGAGAATGGGAGACAAAAATCCATGCGCCGTGCCTTTGGCCTGCAGGGTCCATGGCACGCTCAGCCCATGGTTTTTGAATCCCGGTTTAGAATCAAACGAAAGTAGTCTTGCGTTTAGTTATACCAAACGTCATTCTGACGACATATGGTAAAGCGTCGCTTTTGGATCGAACGCCTTGAGCAGCAGTGGCGCCGCCGCTCCATCCTCTGGTTGCGGGGCGTGCGCCGCGCTGGCAAGACCTCGCTAGCTCAGTCCCTCGCGGCCGTCGAGTATTTCGACTGTGAGCTGCCGCGCATCCGGCGGGCCATGGAAGACCCGGAAGCCTTTCTGCAAGGGCTGCGCGGCAAACGTGTGGTCCTCGACGAAGTGCATCGTCTGCCTAATCCCTCCGAATTGCTCAAGATCGCCGCCGATCACTTTCCCACCGTTCGCATCCTGGCTACCGGCTCCTCGACGCTCGGCGCGAGCAGCCGCTTTCGCGACACGCTCGCCGGGCGCAAGACGGAACTCTGGCTCACCCCGATGATCGAGGCGGATCTGACCGACTTTGGCGACACCGACCTCTCGCATCGCCTGCTGCATGGCGGCCTCCCGCCCTTCTTCCTATCGCCGGAACTGCCCGAGCGCGATTTCCAGGAATGGATGGATGCCTATTGGGCCAAGGACATCCAGGAACTCTTCCGCCTGGAGCGCCGCGCTTCCTTCCAGCACTTCGTGGAACTGCTCATGGCCCAGAGCGGCGGCATTTTTGAGGCGACCCGATTCGCCGCGCCCTGCGAAGTCAGTCGCACTACTATCACGAACTATCTCGCCGTCCTCGAAGCCACCTCCGTGGCCTTGGTGCTCCGACCATTCAGTTCCCGCCGCAGCAACGAGATCATCGCCGCCCCCAAAGTCTATGGCTTCGACACCGGCTTCGTCTGCGCCCATCGCGGCTGGACCAGCCTGCGGCCTGACGACTTGGGTCACCTCTGGGAACACTACGTCCTCAACGAACTTACCGCGCATCTTCAGACCGCCGACCTGCGTTATTGGCGGGACAAGCAAGGTCACGAAGTGGACTTGATCTGGGCGCCGCGCGGGAAGAGCCCGGCGGCCATCGAATGTAAATGGTCGGCTCGTGATTGCAATCCGGCAAACCTGCTGGTCTTTGCCCGCATTTATCCGAAGGCAATATTGCTGGTGACGGCTCCCGACGCCCGGCCTGCCTTCACCCGAAATTACAGCGGTATCGAAGTACAATTCTTGACGCTCGACCGTCTCGTCGCACGTCTCGCAAGCAAGTGAGCCGAAAGGAAGCTACGCTTGGCCGGTTCGACCTTCTGTGGTGTGCAGGCTAAATTGAACCACAGGAGATTGGCACAGAGCCGTACTTTCTGAGTGAAGCCATACCCGTTCGCTCTGAGCGTAGCCGCGTCAGCGGCGAAGTCGAAGAGCGCGATCTCAGCGGGCTTGCCGGCCTTCGCTTGAGGAAGAACAGCGGCGGATGGTGCCCGCGCCGTTCGAGTTCGTTGCGGATTTGGCCGACCTACTCCAAGTCGCGGTGCGAGTGGGAGACGACAATCCATGCGCTGTGCCTTTGGCCTGCAGGATTCATGGCGCTCTCAGGGAATGGCTTTGGCTCAAAGCCGAAGTTGGAGATTCGGTGGGGGCTGCCCCGTGCGTCACGCATAATGACCACGAAAATGCCGCATTGACTGCGGGAATTTCATGGTACATACTTCAAGCGTGATCAACCGCAAGACCGATATGGAACTGGTTCAAGCCGCCTTGAAGCGCAGCCGGGTGGTCGGGCTGCTTGGCCCACGTCAGTGCGGCAAGACGACGCTGGCCCGCCAGTTCGTGCCGGCGGACTCGCTTAACTACTTCGATCTCGAAGACCCGCCCAGCCTCGCCCGCCTCACCGAGCCGGACATCGCCTTGCGTCCGCTCAAGGGACTGGTCGTGATTGATGAAATCCAGCGCCGCCCCGACCTCTTTCCGTTGCTGCGCGTGCTGGCCGACCGCAAGCCGCTCCCCTCGCGTTTCCTGATCCTCGGTAGCGCCTCGCCGGATTTGTTGCAGCAGTCTTCCGAAACTCTCGCCGGGCGGCTGGAAACTATCTGGCTGGAAGGTTTCCGGCTGGCCGACCTTGGTGCGGTGGTGCAAACCCGGCACTGGTTGCGCGGCGGATTTCCCTTGTCCTTCACGGCGCGCACCGAAACCGACTCGGTCGCATGGCGGCAACAGTTCCTACAGACCTTCCTGGAGCGGGACCTGCCGCAGCTTGGCGTGACCATTCCCGCCGTGGCGCTCCGCCGCTTTTGGCACATGGTCGCCCACTATCACGGCCAGATTTGGAACGCCGCCGAACTGGCCCGCGCCCTCGCCGTCAACGAATCCACCGTGCGCCGTTACCTCGACCTGATGACGGGCGTGTTCATGGTGCGGCAGTTGCCCCCGTGGTTCGAGAATCTCGGCAAACGCCAGGTCAAAGCCCCGAAAGTCTATGTGCGCGACAGCGGCCTGCTCCATGCTTTATTCGGCATCGCCAGTCAGCGTGACCTCGAACATCACCCCAAGGTGGGTGCTTCGTGGGAAGGCTACGCCGTCGAGGAAGTTCTCAAGGCGCTGCGCCCGGATGCGGCGTACTACTGGGCCACGCACAACGGCGCGGAACTCGACCTCGTCTTGTTCAAGAAAGGCCGGCGTATCGGTGTCGAATGCAAGCGTGCGGACGCGCCCACGCTCACCCCCTCCATGCGCATCGCCCTGGTCGATCTGAAGCTTGATGAACTTCGCGTCGTATATCCCGGCGAGAAACGCTACGCGCTGAGCAAAAAGGTCGAGGTCGTGCCGCTGGTACAACAGGTGAATGCGAAGTGAGCTTCAGCCGGTCAGCGGAAATCGCGTTGCCAAACGCTTCACGTTCGGACTGTCGCACAGGATAAATCAGTCGCGGGCCTGGATTTCCTACGGATGAGGTCGGGCCGGCGCGCGTCGGCGTTCTCCAGGCACTTGAGGAAGAACCGCATTTACAGCCGTCCGGCCGCGCGTTCGTGTTGGAGAAAGTCGTAAGGCAGCATCACGTGCAACCCGTAGAATGTTCCGCCCAGCACATCGGCGAAATCCGCCTTATCCAGCGTGAGCAACACATCCGCCCACGCCAGTGCCGTGAACAAAATGGGCCGGTCTTTGCTGGCGGCGAAGACGACCGGCCAATCCAGCGACACTACGTCGTCCACCACCGTCACATGCGGGCGCAGCCGCAGCCATTCCGTTGTGGCGCTCACCACGAGCTTGGGAAGATTCCGCAGCACTTCGTTCAGCGCATACGGACTACAGATTAGCACCCAGCCTTGTGTGGCGGCATAGGAGAAGAGTGCGCGCGAAGAGCCATTCGCCGAACCTGCCGCGGCCAGCAGCACGCTTGTGTCGAGGAACAGTCTCACCGTCCCTCCCGGAAACGCCGCATCCCCTCCTCGTCATCGGCAATCCAGGCTTCGATTTGTTCCCGGCTGAACTCGCGCGGTGGTGGAAGCTGCCCCGCGCCGCGCAACCGGGCGGCGAGAAAAAGAAAAAGTTCCTGCTTCTGCTCCGACGGGAGAGAATCAACGGCGGCTTCGATCTCGGCCAGCGTATTCATAACCGAAAAGTAGCATGGCATGGGCAGAAACCTCAAGTGCGTTTTCCAGCCGGTGCAATGATTGGCCTCCAGAACGCACAGGATGAACCATTCGCGGGCTTGGATTTCCTCGCGGATGAGTGCGGGCCGGCGCGCGTCGGCGTTCTCCAGGCACTTGAGGAAGAACAGCAGCGGATCGTGCCCGCGTCGTTCGAGTTCGTTGCGGATGGGGCGAACTTCTCCAAGTCGCGGTGCGAGTTGGAGTCGAGGGTCTATGCTCTTTTCGGGGTCGTGCTGGAGCCATCTGTATTGGGAGCGCGCTTGCTGGTCAATGCCTTTGGGCACGTAGCCGTAACGCGCCGAGAATGCTGCCTCTTTCCATTTCGCATTCCGCATTCCCAATTCCGCAATCGGAAAGCACCCCAGCGCAGGTCTATGTCCACGAGATGAATGCGACGCGGGAGCAATTGCTCGCGCAGACGTGGGAAGACGAAGCGCACCAGGTGGTCCCGCTCCGCCTGCATGTCGCGGAAGGTGGAGGAGATGAACACGCGAACGGTTTTCCAGTTGGTAGTCATCTAAATCGGACCACACGAGATTCGTACACTTCCTCACTGGAGGTTGAACCCGTCTCCGTGCGGCCTGAGCGCAGCGAAGTCGAAGGCCACCGCACGCGCGACCAACCTGCTCTTCGACTTCGCCGCTGGCGCGGCTACGCTCAGAGCGAACGGCTCGTGTCTTCTCACCATGTGCCACACTGTACCAATGTCCTGTGGTTTGATTTAGTCTAATCAGTTCCTCGCGGGTGAGTTCGGGCAGGGGTGCGTCGTCGGCCTCCAGGCACTTGAGGAAGCACCGCGGCAGAGGTTTGATTGTGGTCATCAAGGCAGGGCAAACGCATGTAAAGGCGTGGAAAGTTGAGGAGGTAGCGAGACCTGACAGACGACAAGGCCGGGCGTATGCTGCCAGCGGCGAATCAGAAAGAGGCCGAAGGAGGACGCCGACAATGCTAGAGCCACAACCTGCGACGCTCCAGGAACACTTTGCAGAGTTGACTGACCCCCGAGTGGACCGGGGCAAATTGCACCTTTTGCTGGACATTTTGGTGATTGCCCTCTGTGCGGTGATTTGTGGGGCCGATACCTGGGTGGAGATGGCAGCCTATGGGAGAGCGAAGGAAGAGGGGCTCAAGCAGTTTTTGCTCTTGCCCAATGGGATTCCCTCGCATGACACCTTTGGGCGGGTGCTGGCGCGGTTGAAACCGGAGGAGTTGCAACGCAGTTTTCTGAACTGGATGCAGGCGGTCAGCGAACTGACGCACGGAGAGGTGGTAGCCATTGAGGGCAAGACGCTCCGGCGGTCCTTTGATCGGGCGGCAGGCAAAGGGGCGATTCATATGGTCAGTGCGTGGGCAACCGCGAATCGCTTAGTGTTAGGGCAACAGCAGGTAGACGAGAAATCCAACGAGATCACGGCCATTCCGGCCCTCTTGCGCTTGCTGGAGCTAGAGGGGTGCATAGTGACCATTGACGCCATGGGCTGTCAGAAAGAGATTGCCCGCACGATTGTGGAGCAAGGGGCGGACTACGTGCTAGCGCTCAAGGGCAATCAGGGCTCGATACATCACGAGGTGGAGTTGTTCTTCACCGGGGCGCGGCAGCACGAGTTCTGGAATATCCCCTACAGTTTTCATCACACCGTGGATGGCGAGCATGGGCGGATCGAGGAGCGCCGCTACTGGCTGGTCTCGGAGCTTGCCTGGTTAGAGGAGGCACGGCGTGGACGGGCGTGCGGAGCTTTGGTCTAGTCGAAGCGCAGCGCACAGTGGGTGAGAAGACCACCGTCGAGCGGCGGTACTACCTGACGAGCCTCGCTGGGGATGTCGAGCAGTTTGCCCATGCCGTGCGCAGTCACTGGGGGATTGAGAATGGCCTGCATTGGGTGCTGGATGTCGCGTTTCGCGAAGACGAGAGTCGCGTGCGCCGTGCACACGGCGCGCAGAACTTTGCCGTGCTGCGCCATCTCGCCTTGAGTCTGCTACGCCAAGAAAAGAGTGCTCGCGGGGGCATCAAGGTCAAACGGCTCAAAGCGGGCTGGGACGACGGCTATCTCACCAAAGTGCTCTTCCCAGAAAATTAACGTGCGTTTGCCCTGGTCATCAAGGCGACTTGTCTTGCGCCTGGAAGTATCG
>JACQEL010000376.1 GCA_016200595.1 Deltaproteobacteria bacterium | reverse complement strand
TTCTCTTCGATGAAGTCAAACAGCACGATCACATGACTTACGATCACCCCGACCAGACTGGCGATCCCCAGAAAAGCCATAAACCCGAACGAGGTCCCCATCACGTAGAGCGCAGCCAGCGCGCCAACAAGGCCGTAAGGAACCGCCGCGAACACGAGGAATGGTTTCACCGCGTTATTAAACT
The DNA here is from genome assembly GCA_016200595.1 of Deltaproteobacteria bacterium. Taxonomy (GTDB): domain Bacteria; phylum Desulfobacterota; class Binatia; order Bin18; family Bin18; genus JACQEL01. Next base: position 4,422 of record JACQEL010000376.1, on the reverse strand, counting down.
GGAGGACCAGCGTCAGGAAAATCGCACCCACTGAAATGGCCATGACCAGCGCGAGATCACCGAACCCTTGGATTTGCTTTGCCTGCTCCCCGCCGATCAGCAGGGTGTAGCCAGGGGGTAATTTTTTGCTGAACTCCGCCAGCTGCGGCGCAGCGGCATGCATCACGGTCGAGGAGAGCTCTCCTGGCACTGGCGAGCCAGTCACGGTCACCGTGCGGAAATGGTCGCGCCGGACGATGCGTTGCGTTTCCATACCGTACTGGACCGACGAGACCTGAAGGAGGGGAACCTTATCCGAGCTTTGCGCCGCATAGATGTAGAGGTTCTGGATGTCGGACAGTCGCGCGCTCTCCCCCAGACGGAGGCGCGCCAGCACCGGAATCTGCTTGTCTCCCTGGCGCAGGGTGGTTACTTGCGCGCCGTTGATGCCGGCCGCGGACGAGCTGGCCACGTCCACATTCGAGATACCGACGAGGTTGGCACGATCTGGATCAACTTGCAGTTTCACCACAAAACTTTCGTCGAACCAGTCATCACGAAGGTTGGCGGCCTGCGGGAGAGTACGGAAAATGTCCTTCACTTGTTTCGCCAGCCGGCGCAGCATCGTGACATCCCCAGCCTGTTGCCGGGGGCTGAGGTCGGCGCGCTCGGACACATGCACCTCGATCGGGTGCGCGACCGGGTTGGTCTGCAACTGGTGCACCTCGATAAAAGCCCCGGGCACCGCCGCCGAAAGCGCGCGTTGGAGCAGACCCGCGAGACGCGGCGTGTCGTCCTTGTCCGTCACCTCGATAGTGAGCTGAGCGTAGTTCAATTGCTGGAGTTCGGGAGACAGCGAGAACCAAAACCGCGGGCTTCCGCCACCGACAAAGTTGGTGAGCGAGCGCAGAATCTTGCGGGGCTGACCGGCTCCATTCGGGTACTGCCTGCCGTATTCTTCCGTCACCTCGCGAATGATCTCCTCGGTCCGGACTGCGGCGGCGTTGGTCGCCGAAAGCGGCGCGTTGTTCGGTAGCCAGACATCAACGTACGATAAATATTGCACATCCTCCGGGAAAAAAGAGGATTTGAGCTGTCCCATAATGACCACTCCCGACCCGAGAAAGGCAATCGAGACTACGCACCAGAGCCAGCGATGCTCAAGCGCAGAGTAACCAATGCGATAATAGAGCCCGGTGAAGCCACGCTGGCGGCGCTCGGCGATCGAGGGCTCGGGTGTCTTGGGCATACGTAACAAGTAGTAGCCGAAGAAGGGCACAAAGGTCATCGAGACCACGCGCGAGGCCGCCAGGGTACAGGTCATCACGACCGGCATGCTATAGAGGAAAGTTCCCGTGTTCCCGGTCAACAGGAGAAACGGTAGGTAGGCCACGATGTTAGTAATCGTGGCAAATAGGATGGCTTTCGCCAGTTTGGTCGGACCCAGCCAAGCGGCGACGCCTGGCGGATGGCCAAGAGCCAGGTCTCGCTTGATCGCATCACCCGCGACCACGGGGTCATCGACCAAGAGCCCGAGAGCGATAATCAAAGAGGCAATCGAAACCTGTTGCAGGTCGACCCCGAGGAGGAAGAGCGCCCCGAAGGTCATGGTCAAGGTTAAAGGGATGGATAAGGCCATCAAGAACGCAGAGCGCCATTCCCAGAAGCCAATCCACGACACGAGAATTACGAGGAGGAGCGCTTCATACAAGGCGCTCATGAACAAGTCGATATTCTCTTCCACCTGACGCGGTTGGTCGGAGGTTCGCGCGAGAATGAGATCGGCGGGGAGATGCTGTCTCAGCTCGGCCAGCTTCTCGTCGATGGCTTTGCCAAAGTGAGCGATTTGCTCTCCGGCGCGCATCTGCACGGCCAGGGTGATCGCGCGGCTGCGCTGCCAGGCGCCGGTGGCATCTTGCCAGGTGTAGAAATTGAGGAAGCGCGGGGGATTCTCGTAACTATGCGTGATATCGACGAGGTCACGTAAATACACGGGTGCCCCACTGTCACTCTTGGCGATGATGACCTCGCCAATCTCCTGCTCGCTGGTGAACTCACCCGAAGGATTGATGAGGAGATTCGTATCGCCGATCTGCAGCATGCCACCACCCAGGGGGATGTTGCGCGCGCTCAGGGTATCTTTGAGCTGCAAGGGCTGGAGGCCATAGGAAGCGAACTGTTCCTGCGAGTAATCGAGAAAGATGCGCTCCGGGAGCACACCCGAGCGGCTGACCATGGAGACCTGGGGAATGGTCTGCAGGCTTCTTTGCAAGAGGTTGGTAATATCGTCAAGTTCCCAATAGGGATACTTGTCACCCACCGCAGCAGCCAGGCGTGCTTCAGTTTCTTGCGGGTTGCGGATGATGATCGGCTGCCAGGCATCCGGGTAAGAGCCGGTCAGGCCGAGCTGCTCGCGTGCGAACGCGAGCACAGAAGTTAAGATGGTTTTGTCGTCGTCGTGGACGACGGCATCGAGTCCGACAAACCCAGGTCCCTGCAGCGGGCGGATGTCGTGCGCCGCGTCCCGCTCGGACAGACTCGCGGCCAGCAGGTCACGCAGCCGCTGGAGAATCTGAGGATTCATCGCTTGTGGGAGGACCGCGACCATGGTCGCCCGGGCGCCGGCCTGGGGAGAGGGAGCTTGCGCGCGCACGGCTATAATGGCGCGCTCGATAGCCCGTGCGCGCAGGGCGATCTCAACCTCATTTTCCTTAGGGCTGGCGACGGTCAACATCAGGGCAGCGGTATCCCCGAAGTTACTGTTGAATTGGATCGGCCCCGCTCCCTGAGGCAAGTTTTGATTCAGGTCGTTCAGTTTGAGATTAATATCGTTGAACTCTTTCCGCGTGTCTTTGATGTTTTCCGCCAACTGCACGTACACAATGGCGAGACCGGGGAGCGTCACCGACTTGATGCCGAAATCAGTCCCGCTGCCGGCCTGACCGAGGGCAGAGCTTTCCGCGACCCGGGCTTCGAGCGGTCTCGTCACCAACTGTTCAATTTTTTCCGCGTTCACCCCAGGCCAGGGGCAGGTGGCCACCGCCACGCGCGCGGGAATGAGGGGGTCTTTGCGCTTCGGCATATGGACATATCCGTAGATGCCCCAGAGGATGACGCTAAGCAGCACGACCCAGGAAACGTGTCGGTTTTCGCTGAAGAACCGCGCACTGTTGTGCGTCGTCCTGATAATCTCCGCGTCACCTTTGTGCACCATGGCTTCGTACTCCGCTTCCTAGGGTATAATCCGTACGCGCTCGCCGTCCACGACCAGCGTCGCCCCGGTCACGACGATTCGTTCCCCCACCTGCACCCCTGCGGCCACGATAATCCGGTTGCCGTAGACCTCGCCTAACTGGACAGGGCGGAGGTGAGCCAGTGACGTGCCGTCACGCTCTTCCACCACAAAGAGGGCATAGCCGTGCGGGTCGTGCGGTGAGCGCACGATCGCCGTTAATGGCACGACTGCTCCCGGTTCTCGCAACTGCTGGTCGGCTATCTGTAGCGAGGCAATCATACCGGCTTTGAGCTGGTTGTGGGGGTTAGGGACCGTCATTTCGACGTCGAAAATACGGCTGCGCTCATTGGCCGCCGGCGCGATGGCGGTGAGCCGGCCGGCGAATTTTGTGTCGCGCAGCGACTCCGTGGTAATCGTCAAGGCCCCCCCCAGTTGCAGATTCTGCAGCATCACATCCGGGACGCCAAACACGGCTTTGACCGAACTCAGGTCGGCAAGCACGAACCCAATCGTTTCCGGGCCGACCAGTGTACCAACCTCGAGGGTGCGCTGCAGTACGACCCCGTCTATCGGCGTAGCCAGCGCGCAGGAGCGCAGATTGAGCTCCGCCTCGGTCAGCTGGGCGCGTGCGCCCGCGACCGAAGCCTTGGCTGACTCGAACTCTTGTTTCGCCGCATCGTAATCGGGCGCGGTCATACTCTGTGCGGCAAACAGCTCAGCGGCACGCTTGAAGTCTTGGCTGCCCTTCTCTAGAGCCGCCTGGCCTTGAGCCAGTTGCGCCTTGGCTTGAGCGACCTTGGCCTGATAATCGGCTTCCTGGACTCGCGCCAAAACCGTCCCCTTGGTCAAGGTATCGCCTTCTTGCACGGCCCGCATACGCCCATCGGCTCCACGCAGTTGGCGAATCTCTCGCACATAGCCGCTCACCTTAAAGGCGAGTCGCACTTGCATGTACGGCGTGATGCTCGCCGAATAATGTACGCCGCCGCCCGTTTCCTGCGGCTGCACGGTCTGCACACGAACCGGGGTCAGCGGTTTCTCGTAAGGCTCCTCATGACGACAGCCCGCGAGAACGCTCAGGCCGACCCAGAGCAGTAGGATTGCCCGCCAAGTCGTGGTCCGCATTTACTCCTCCCCAAGGGCGCGCTCGAGGCTTGCCTTCGCTGTCCACAGCTCTAGCTGGGACTGCTGATACTGATTGTTCGCAT
>JACQEL010000375.1 GCA_016200595.1 Deltaproteobacteria bacterium | reverse complement strand
GCGCTCGCCAAGGAAATCGGGAGGGTCCCCTCTCGTCAGATTGTGCTGTCGCCCGCCGAGGAGCAGCGGGTCCAGGCTTTGCTCGCCAAGCACATCGCTATTTCCATGCATGACCATCCGGTGGTAATGCCCGAGGACACCCACGAGATTTTTGAGCAAAAGCGCCGCGGGCGGGACTTTACCGGGTTTGCTGGCTTGGCCGCCTCAGGTCTGGACTGTATCTTTGACAACCTGATGAACGGCCTTTGTACCATTACCTCTCACGCGGGCTGGAAGTGGGGCGATGTTCTTCATGACCTCGGCATGCGATTGTGTGACCTCGCGCACCAAGACTTCATCATCGTCTGCGATGGGGTGCGAGATATTCTGGCGGCGCATGACACCGGCCGGCTCGCGCTCGTCCCGACCCTGGAGTCAGCCACCCCGATCGAAAATGAGTTGGATCGGGTCGATGTGCTGTATGGGTTCGGGGTTCGCAGTATGGGTATTGCTTACAGCGAGGCTAACGCCTTGGGCAGCGGCTTGCGAGAGTCCCAGGATGGCGGCCTCACCGAGTTCGGCCGACAGGTGGTGCAGCGGATGAACAAGCTGGGCATTCTCATTGATGCGGCTCATTGTGGGGACCAAACCACGCTAGACATTATTGCCGCCAGCGAGCAGCCTATTGTCATTTCTCACGCCGGAGCACGCTCACTGTGGAACACGCGGCGGTTAAAGCCGGACAACGTACTTGAGGCCCTGGCGGCGAAAGGCGGAGTGCTGGGAATCGAGGCCGCTCCCCATACGACTCTTACCGAGAACCATCCCCGACATGATATCGAGTCGTGTATGGAACACTTCGAGTATGTCGTGCGGTTGATCGGCATTGATCATGTGGGGTTTGGCCCTGATACCATGTTCGGCGATCACGTGGGACTGCACCATGCGTATGCGGCGCTCTTTTCCATCGCCCAGATTCTGGGAGGCAAAGAGTACGAAGAGGTGACGTATGTGGATGGGCTGGAGAACCCGGCGGACTTTCCCAATATCATCCGTTGGTTAGTGTCCAAAACACGGGCTAGAAGCCCGTGCCACCAGGGACCTCAATTGCCGAACTTGATCGTCAAAGTTCATTAGCACTTTACCGTCGTGCATACGGTATCCTACTGTGGAGTGCGGGAGCCGTGCTCCCGCTTTCAGTGGGCGAAGCCGTGCGTCGTCCACAATCTGCCCACAGCCTGGCTGTGGGAAAAAAAGCGCAAACATGGCTTGCGCACTCCAAATTTCTTTTCGCCGTACAGGCAAAGGTCATGTGCCTTACTGCCGTGAAGAGCTCGGTTAGCGAAGAAACTCTTACTGCCAGATTTTCCAGATGTCCGGACAGTGTCCCACGGTGGCCTCTTTGCCATTCCGTACGACCGGCGTGCGTAGCAGCAGAGGGTCTTCGAGCAAGAGGGTTTCAATCTTACCGGCATCAAGCCAGGCGTGCGTCAGGCCCTTAGTGATGAAGCGCGGGCTGGAGCGGTCGAGCAATTGTTCGAGTGGCACGCGGGCCGCCACCGAGCGTAATTCTCCTTTTGAGAGGCTCTTCTCGGTCAGATCGACAAACTGAAACCGGACCCCGCGTTCCTTGAAGAAACGCTGGGCTTTGCGCGTCTCCGCACATTTGTGGGTGCCAAAAATCTGGATGTTCATCGACCGAAGTGCCCTCCGCAGCATGGACAAGAAGATTTCTGCGGTATAAACTACACCGGCAAAAAATGAAAGGAGGTAATTCGCCCATGGTATGGACAAAACCCGAGTTCGTAGAGGTGCGCATGGACGCGGAGGTCAGCTCATATATTCTCGTAGCGGAATAAGCTACCTCAACAGGGTCTGTGAAAGGGGCTTCCTTGTGTCGCTGTGGCATGGAGAAGCCCATTTTTTTGTCTGTGTCTGCCAATTTCATTGGTAATAGAAAGAACGTCGCGTGCGCGTCAGAGTGCTAGGGTCCGGGGCCGGAGGCGGCTTCCCACAGTGGAATTGCAACTGTGCTAATTGCCGCGGCTTGCGGTCCGGATCTCTCCACGCTACAGCGCGGACCCAGTCCTCGATTGCCGTCAGTACTGATGGCGTGCGCTGGTACCTGATCAATGCCAGCCCTGACATTCTCCAGCAAATTAACGCCTTTGCCAGTCTTTCGCCCCGCGCTATGCCGCGGCATACCCCGATTCAGGCAATCTTATTGACTAATGCCGAACTCGACCACATTGCCGGTCTGCTTTCTCTGCGGGAGTCCCAGCCGCTTTGCTTTTATTCCACCGGACAGGTACGGGACTGGGTCTTGGAGACGAATGTAGTCTTCCGAGTAGTCTGCTCTTCTGCGCAGCGTACCTGGAAGGTGGTCAGCACCTCGGGGCAGCACGAGCTCATCGGGGTGGATGGGCAAGACAGCGGCCTGCGCTACCAAGCTTTCGCCGTCCCCACCAAGCCGCCTGCTTACCTCATGGATGTAGTCTCACAATGGAGCGAGGGAACTATCGGCTACAAGCTTACCGATGTGCAGAGCGGCCGGTCTCTCGCCTATGTCCCGGCCATTAAGGAGATCAATGCCAATATTGTCGCCATCCTTGGCAGTTGTGACTGTTTCTTTTTTGATGGCACTTGCTGGTCCGACGACGAACTGGTGACTCAGGGACTCGCGCAGAAGACCGCGTTGTCGATGGGCCATGTGCCGATCAGCGGACCAGACGGCAGTTTAGTGCAGCTAGCGAGCCTGGGTAACGCGCGCAAGATCTACACCCACCTTAACAATACGAACCCGCTCCTGATCGAGGATTCTGCTGAGCGCCGAGTCGTCGAGGCGGCGGGGTGGGAAGTAGCATTTGATGGTATGGATTTCGAGGTGTAAGTGTTAGCTAGAGAGAGAGGCAACCCATGAACCAGGCCGAAAGCCAGACCGTGTTGAGTGCAGAGGAGTTCACCCAGCGGCTGCGTGCGGTGGGTGAGGAAGGGTATCACGACAAGCACCCGTTCCACGTGCTGATGCACGAAGGAAAACTCACCAAACGGCAGCTGCAGGCGTGGATTGAGAACCGCTTCTACTACCAGGCGATCATCCCGAAAAAAGATGCGGCGATCATGGCTAAAGTGGACGACCCGGCTGTCCGGCGGGCTTGGATCCAACGGATCATTGACCACGATGGCACCCGAGCAGGCGAGGGCGGGATTCACAAATGGCTGGTCTTGGCTGAGGCTGCCGGGTTGCATCGCGAAGATGTCGAGAACTTTCGGTTCGTGCTGCCCGGCGCTCGCTTTGCCGTTGATGCCTATCTGACTTTTGTTCAATCCCACTCCCTGCTGGAGTCGGTTGCCTCCTCGCTGACTGAACTGTTTGCGCCGACCCTCATGTCCCGGCGGCTGCCGGCATTTGAGGAACATTATCCCTGGGTGCAGAAAGAGGGGCTCGAATACTTCCGCTCGCGGCTGATCCAGGCGCCGCGAGATGTAGAGTACGGCTTGGACTACGTCCTCACCCACTGCACGACGCGTGAGCAACAAGAGCGTGCAGTTGCGGTCTTGACGCTGAAGTGTCACATTCTCTGGAGTCTGCTGGATGCGGTGTATTTTGCTTACGTCTCCCCTGGCTGGCTCCCTCCGTTGTGGGGGAAATAGTGCTTCGCTGTGACTGCTATGGCTGATGACTCGACAATCGGGAAACCACGTCTCTCACCAAAGGCCCGGCTGCGTTGGGACAACGTGGAAAAGCGCCACATGCTGGTCTTCCCGGAAGCGGCATTGCTGCTGAATGAGACGGCGGCAGAAATATTGAAGCTCTGCGATGGCGAGCGCACCGTTGAGCAGCTCGTCGATACTCTGGCGCAACAGTTTGTTGGCGCCGACCGCAAGATGATCGCAGACGAAGTGACGGAATTGCTCGCACGCTTGCGGACCCGTGGTCTGCTGGAGGCATAGAGGAGATGGCAGCTCCGAGACCTTACACCCTGGTCGCTGAACTCACCTACCGCTGTCCGCTACAGTGCCCGTATTGTTCTAATCCGGTCAACTTTCAGGCGATGCGGGAGGAAGTCAGCACCGAGCAGTGGTGCAAGACCTTCTCTGAAGCGGCGGACCTCGGTGTGGTGCAACTGCATCTTTCCGGAGGAGAACCGGTCATCCGCAAAGATTTGCCAGATCTCATTCGTCATGCTCGGCAGTGCGATCTCTATACGAACCTGATTACTGGTGGGACTCTACTCAATACCGAAAACTTGCAACAATTCCGCGACTGCGGCCTCGACCATATACAGTTGAGCATCCAGGACACCGAGCGGGAGACGGCTAATCTGGTCGCGGGGGTTCGCTCATACGATAAGAAACTTACGGTTGCCCGCCTGATCAAGCAGCTCGGCTTTCCGCTGACCCTGAACGTCGTGCTCCACCGCTTCAACATCGACCATGTACCGGAGCTCATTGCCCAGGCGGCTGACTTCGGTGCCCAACGGCTGGAGCTGGCCAATACTCAGTATTATGCCTGGGCGTTGGAGAATCGTAGCGCGCTGATGCCGACCCAGGCGCAACGCGACCGAGCCGAGGAGATTGCCCGTGAGGCGCGAGCGCGGTATCGCGGAACCATGGAGATTGCCTTCGTGCAGGTGGATTACTTTTCGGCAGAGCCAAAAGCCTGCATGGGTGGGTGGGCGCGGACGTATATGTGCATCACGCCTACTGGTGAGGTGTTACCCTGTCACGCTGCTCAGGTGATCCCCGGGCTGCAATTTGATAGTGTTCGCCACCAATCCCTGACCACGATTTGGCAACAGTCGGCTGCGCTGAACGCCTTTCGCGGCGAGGCCTGGATGCAGGAGCCCTGCCGTAGCTGTCCGAAGAAGGCGAGCGATTTCGGCGGCTGCCGTTGCCAGGCTTTTTTGCTAGCTGGGGATGCGGCTGCGACCGACCCAGTGTGCCGCTTGTCTCCCCATCATGAGGTCGTCCTGGCAGCGGTCGCGGCGGCGGAACAAGAGCACGTTCCATTGGTCTATCGCAATAGTAAAAATAGTGAGAAGCTGTCGGCCCGTCCATGAGTGAGGGAGCGGGACAACGGACAGCCAGTACGGCCGGTACACCGGCCCGGCAAAAGGGGAAGAAGCGCGTGGATTCCTCTATTTGGGTCATGGGAGGTCTGACTCTGCTAATGATTATCTGGGCCTACGCCAAAGGCGCAGACCTGCCGCTGCGTGGGTTTCAAGCCACCTTCGGGTTATTGCAAGACGTCTGGTTGCCACTGCTATTAGGATTTTGCCTGGCCGGTTTCTTCGATGTCTTGGTTCCCCGTGACCTGCTCGTCAAGTGGATGGGAGAGCAATCCGGGTGGCAAGGTATCTGTATTGGGTGGCTGATTGGACTCCTGATGCCCGGCGGGCCGTATGTGGTGTTTCCTATTGCGGCTTCGCTCTTCAAACAAGGAGTTGGTGTTGCTCCGCTGATTACCTTCATCACGGCCAAGTCACTGCTGTCCCCGACACGCCTGTTCTCGTGGGAGGCGCCATTCCTCGGCTGGCCTTTGGCCGCGGCTAGGGCGATTCCCAGCTTCATTCTTCCACCCCTCGTCGGCATAGTCAGTCAACGCCTCTTTGCCTTTTTCAATCGGTAAGGGTTCAGAGGGGGATCACCCCCTTCGACTGGGCTCAGGACAGGCTTCGACAAGCTCAGGGTGACCGGGTAAATGTTTCGATTCGAAAGATAACCGTTCGTGCTGAGCTTGTCGAAGCACGAGTTGCGCCGGGCTACTCGACCGCTCTTGCCTGCATCGCCA
>JACQEL010000374.1 GCA_016200595.1 Deltaproteobacteria bacterium | reverse complement strand
GGGTTGATCCTGGGCGGTGACCAGCTTGGTGCCGACACCCCAAACATTGATCATCGCGCCTTGTTCTTTCAGGCTGGTGATGAGGTGTTCATCGAGGTCGTTACTGCCCACGATGACCGCCTTGGGGAATCCAGCTTTGTCCAGAATCTTGCGCGCTGCAATACTCAACTGTACGAAGTCACCTGAGTCTAAGCGGATACCGATCATTTCGTGGCCGTGTTCGCGCAACCACTGTCCTACCTGCACGGCATTACGGACTCCCTCTAGCGTATTATAGGTGTCTACCAGAAAGATGCTGTTGTTCGGCATAGCCTCGGCGTACGCCTGAAACGATTCCAGCTCATCATCGAAAGCCATCACCCAACTGTGCGCATGCGTACCCCGTACGGGAATGCCAAAGAGTTTGCCAGCCAGGACATTTGAGGTTGCACCACACCCGCCGATATAGGCAGCCCGGCTGGCTGCCAGAGCGCCGTCGATTCCTTGCGCCCGGCGCAGGCCGAATTCGAGGACCGCTTCGCCCTTGGCAGCCAGGCACACGCGTGCTGCTTTAGTAGCGATCAGTGTCTGGAAATTGATGATATTGAGCAGCGGGGTTTCCAGGAGCTGGCACTGAATCAGCGGACCTTGGACACGCACCAGCGGCTCGTGCGGAAAAACGACCGTCCCTTCAGGAATCGCATCCAGGTGACAGGAGAAACGCAGGGATTGCAGATAATCGAGAAACTCCTGATCAAACAACGCCCGGTCATCACTTCCCTGCAACTCGGCCAGATACGCCACGTCATCTGCGGTGAAACGAAAGTGGCTGGCGAAATCCATCGCATAGGCAAGCCCACAGGCAATGCTGAAGCCACCCTGAAACGGATTCTTGCGAAACGAGAGATGAAACACCGCTTCTTTGTCTTGCACTCCTGATTTCCAGTAGCCATACGCCATAGTGATCTGGTACAGATCGGTGAGCAGCGCGAGGGAACTTCGGTACAGTTCAGACGGAATGTTCATGTGTAGCACCTTGCTGGTTCTTTCTATGCCAGCTTGGCTCTCAGCGGCAAGGGGTTCTCTAGAAAAAATCTCGTGGGTATGCGAAGGGAAAGACTCTCACCTGCAATTGAAAAGGAGGACTATCATGCAGTTCAGCATTACCGTGGCCACCAAGATCGACGATTGGCAGCTCATCAAAGATGCCGAGGACCTAGGCTACGATGGCGCGTGGGTTCCCGATTCACAGATGATCTGGTCAGACTGCTATGCCACGCTAGCGCTCGCCGCCCACAATACCGCGCGTATCCGCTTAGGGACTGGGGTGGCCATCCCCGGCACGCGCATCGCTCCGGTGACGGCCCACTCCATTGCTTCCATTAATCGTATCGCTCCCGGTCGGGTCTTTCTTGGGATAGGTACAGGACACACGGCCATGCGGGTAATGGGGATGGCGCCAATGCGCATCCGCGACTTCCGCGAGTATCTGCGCGTGGTGCGAGGGCTCCTGCATGGCGAAGAAGTTGAATACACCCTGAACGGAGTGACCCGCTCACTACAGTTTCTCCATCTCGACCGCGGTTTCATCAACCTTGAAGACCGGATTCCGATTTACGTTGCGGCTAATGGACCGCTCGCGCTCAAGGTAGCTGGCGAGTTCGGTGATGGGCTGGTCTCGGTATTCAATGAACAGCCTGAGGTGCTGCAGGCCAATTTGCAGATGGTCAAAGCCGGGGCGGACCGAGCACAACGCACGCTGCCGGAAAACTTTCACAAGGCCGCATTAACTACGGCAGTCGTGCTGAAACCTGGAGAGAAGCTTACCTCCGACCGGGTCATCGATGAATGCGGCTCTCAGGTCGCCGCGGTGTTGCACTTTGTTTACGAGATCTATCAGCAAACCCACCGTGAAGAGGCGATTCCCGAGGCTTTTCGGGAGGTCTGGGAAGAATACTGCGCTCACGTAGCAAAGATGCAGACTCCTGCCGAGAAGCGTTATTTACAAATCCACAACGGTCACTGCACGTTCCTCGTTCCTGAGGAGCGACGCTTTGTCACACCCAAGACCATCCTGGGTTCCTGTTTAGTAGGCGAGCCGGCAGAACTTATCGCCCAGCTCCGCACTGGTGAGCAAGCCGGCTTGAAAGAAGTGAGTATCTTGCCGCCCATGGATTATGCTCGCAAAGTGATTAGCGATTTTGCGGAGCAGGTGGTGAGAAAATACTAAAACGTAATACGTAAAACGTAATGCGTAAAACGTAAATAAGAAGGGGGGTGGGGAGGTTACGTTTTGCGTTTTACGTTTTATTCTTCATTTTACGCCAACTGGCGCTCAACTAAGTCGAGTAACTGATCTCCCTGTTCGATCTCCATCCGCACCCGCAGCGCGACAAGCTTGCCGGCAGCAAACGGAAAACGTTCGAGCTTGACCAGGTCCTTCTCCGTCGTGACGATCAAGTCAAACTTCTGGCTCGCCAGGGAAATCGTTTGCCAATCGACTTGGGTATAAACGTGATGATCGGGAAACTCCATGACTTCCGCGATTTCCGCCTCCCACTCACGCAGCGAGTAATAAAAAGGAGTTGGGTCAGCAATACCGGTCAGCGTCATCACTCGTTTGCCGCCAAGCAGCGCTACCGGAAGCTCATGCCACTGGCCTTGCGTAGAACTGAGTAAGGCAGTCGGCTTCAAGTCGCCATAAAATGCCGGTCCCATCCGACCAGAAGCGAGCCACCCGTCGCGTCCGTAGATACTTCCTTTGGTGATAATCACTACATCTGCTCGCCGTGCCGCTGCCAGTGGCTCACGCAAGGGGCCAGCGGGTAAGAGCCAACCGTTCCCACTGCCTCTCTTACTGTTTACCAAGAGGAGATCTATATCTCGGTCAAGCTGGCGATGCTGAAACCCATCATCAAGGATGACCACATTCAGGTCAAAGCGTCCGCCGGCGATCTCGGCGGCGGCGACCCGGTCACGGCCGGAGATGACCACTCCGGCAAACGCGCGTGCTAGCATAACGGGTTCATCGCCTACCTCGGCTGGCGTCGCCAGCGCTTGGCCAGCGGTGCCAACCACGGTGACGTCTTTATTTTTTCCACCATATCCCCGGGTGAGAATCCCCACGCGATGGCCACGGCTCTGCAATGCTTGCGCCAGCCACAGGACCATCGGCGTCTTGCCCGTGCCCCCGACCGTGAGGTTACCGACACTGATCACTTTAAGTGTCGGACGTTGAATCGCTAGCCAGCCTTGATCATAGAGCAGATTCCGAGCGCGCACCAACCCGGAGAACCCCAGGGATAGCGGGGTCAGCGCCAACCAGCCAACCTCTCCCCAGAACCCCTGACGCTGCCAGATGTGATGTGTCAGACGCTGCGCGAAGACCATAATTCAGTGAAGAGTGAAGAATAAAGAATGAAGAGTGAAGAATCGATACAAAATCCCTAACTCTTAACTCTTAACTTTTCATTCTTCATTACCTCCTGTATTGCTGCCAGCGTACGCTCGACCGCGCCCTGGCCCCGACTGATGATCTCGTAGGCGCGGCGACCAGCTTCCTGGCGCGCATAAGGGTTAGTCAAGAGCGGGAGTGCCTGCGCGTAAAAATCCGCCTCATCGCGTACCGCGAAGCCGCCGCCGGCACGGGCCAGTTCTTCTACCACGGTGGTGAAGTTCCGTGTATAGGGGCCGAAGCACACCGGCACCCGAGCCAGC
>JACQEL010000373.1 GCA_016200595.1 Deltaproteobacteria bacterium | reverse complement strand
CCTCAGCCAGGAGGAGGCCGAGCGTCACCCTGAGCGTCACAGCCTGACAAGCTATCTTGGGGTGGAGCCGCTTACCAGGATTGATATGAGCGCGACCCCGCTGCCGTTGCAGGTCGGTGACCGCGTCCTGTTATGCAGTGATGGATTGTACGGAACGCTCGCTGAAACCGAGATGTCAGCTGTCTTGGGTGGTCACCCGCAGCAAGCGGCCGAAGCGCTCGTACACAAAGCTCTGGCCAAGCAGAAACCCCATCAAGATAATGTGACCGCAGTAGTGATGGCGTGGGAGAATGAGCATTGGCAGCGGCAATCTCCGTAAAGAGGGAGCAGTAACTCCTCAGATAGGGAAAGAAGATGAAGTTCATCAGAAGGAAGTAAGACAATGAAGGGGAGAATTCGACGGCGAGCGTTGGTTGTGGTTATCCACACGGTTGCCTTGCTCTCTCTGATGAGAGAGGGGGTGATTCCTGGCGACGTTCTGGCGGAGCCTGTACCTCCTATGGCGGACTCTGCACCCAACCCGCGGCCGCAGGACTCGACATTTCCCTTTCTGATGCTGGGCATAGGTGCTGCCGGAGCGACGTTAGTCTTGCTCCTCTTTCTGCGACGCGGACAGCCCGCGGAAAAGCTGAAGGTCAGCCGCTCTCAGAAAAATCCTCCCGTGCCCGTTCCGCATAAGCCGGGACCAAGCCCCACCTCGTCGAAAACCCCTCCTGACAATCTTGATCCGTATTTCACTGGTCCCGCCTCGTCGGGTGCGGCGCAAAAGCCGATCCTCCGCGCAGTTGATGGTCATTTCCGTGGCAATGTGTTGGAGCTGACTGAGGAGCCACTCATGATCGGACGTGACCCCGGTACCTGTCAGTTAGTGTTTCCCGCGAACATGACCGACATTGGCCGCAAGCATTGTATCTTACGCTTTGATAAAAAAGTCCACATTTTTTTGCTTGAAGATTGTGGTTCTACCAACGGCACGTTTCTGGGTGCCGGGGAGCGGATTGACCCTGGCCATCCCCAGCGGCTACAAGCGGGCGATCGTTTCTATTTGAGTAATCCACTAACCACGTTCGAAGTGAATTTCGCAAAGCAGTAAGGGGACAAATGTATGGATATGCAACGCTGCCGACAAGGTCATTACTTTGATGCGCAAAAGTCCAAGGTGTGTCCCGCCTGTGGTATAGCCGGATTGGATATTGGTGCTCCTAAACCTAAACGGCAGGACGCTGGAGGTGTCGGCCCGCTTCCCTCAACGCAGCCGAAAAGGCAGGCCAGTGCCGATTCCACGGAGGACCGGCCAACTATGGGAGTCGTGCGTAAACAACTGGGGATCGACCCTGTGGTGGGGTGGTTAGTCTGTATCGAAGGGGCGCAGCGCGGCCGGGATTATCGCCTGCATAGCGAGAGGAACTTGATTGGTCGTGCGCCAGAAATGGACATTTGTATCACGGGAGACGAGAGCATTTCGCGTAATGCGCACGCCGTCATTGTGTTTGAGCCACGGCAGCGCACCTTTCGTCTCTCTACGGGGGAGGGCCGAGGCTTAGTGTATCTCAATGGCGAAGTGGTGGAGGGCATGACGAAGCTCGAAGCGAATGCCGTCATCGAGTTAGGGCAGACGAAGTTGATGTTTGTGCCATTTCCGTTTTCGTGGACCTGAAGAACGGCCAGCAAAAAGGCACTCTCGCTCCTCGGACGTGAAGTAGGAGGACTAGGGCAATGGAACTCGACCACCTATGTATGGGCTGTATGGGAGACAAGGGAGCCGCTCACGTGTGTCCGTTGTGCGGTTATAACGAGACCAGAGCGGGACCTCCGGCCGCCCTAGCGCTACGGACTGAACTCAACCAGCAATACCTGGTTGGACGGGTGCTCGGCTCGCCGGGAGGGTTCGGCATTACCTACCTGGCCTGGGACATGAGCCTGGCCACACCGGTGGCGCTCAAGGAATACAAACCCCGCGGATTAGTTGAGCGCGGCTCTGACCGCTTAACCATCGTGCCCCAGTCCCAAGAAGACGAAGAACCTTTTCGCGAAGGACTGACCCAGTTTCGCAAAGAAGCGCAACTCCTTGCCCAGTTGGCCCAGTTGAACCATCCTAACATCGTGCGTGTGCGCTCGTTTTTTGAGGCCAACGGCACCGGGTACATGGTGATGGATTACTATCGTGGGATGGATTTGGAACAACTCAGGAAGCAGCAAGGCACGTTGAGCCCAAAGACAGCTCTCTGGCTGATGTTGCCGATTCTGCGAGGCTTATGGGAAGTGCACCAATTGGGGGTGCTGCACCGCGACATTAAGCCGGCCAATATTTATATCACCGAGCGAAAACAACCCGTGCTGTTGGATTTTGGTGCCGGACGGATTGTGTCGCCTGGCTACAGCCGGGGGCTTACCGCCATTCGCACGCCGGGCTTCGCGCCGTATGAACAAGAGGTCGGCGGAAAGCAAGGACCATGGACGGATATCTATGCCTGCGGGGCCACCCTTTATTTTCTCCTCTCAGGACGGATTCCCCCCCCAGCTTCGGACCGCAAGGGACGTGACGAGTTGGTGCCGCTTGAACAACTGATTCCCAGTCTTCCACCGAACCTGAGCGACGCCGTGATGCAGGCGCTGGCAGTCGACTGGGAAAAACGACCGCAAGATATAAAGGCTTTTGAGGCACTGCTCACGCGAGACGGTCAGCCGGTGTCGTCAATGGCCACGATCCCTCCGACGGTCGCGTCGATCATTGTGACGTGTGCTCAGTGTAACGTTACCAATAGCGTGCCTGCCGGACGATCCTTGACTGACACCCGCTGCGCGCAGTGTGCGGCTCCCTTGAGTGCTCCTGTGACCGCTCCTGCCCCCAGCAGTCAGTCTACCCAGAATGTCACACAGCCTTCGACGTCCTTTTCCATACCCCCGGGGAAGGGGCGGGCCATCGCAGTTGCGCTGGCGCTGCTCGTCCTCCTACTGGGCGTAGGAGTGTGGGCCAAAGGGTACCTTGAAGAAGAGCGAGCGAAACGCATAACCGCCGAGCAAGAACTGCAGCGGAAAGCCGAAGAGGACAAACGGAAAGTCGCAGAGCTGCAAGAGCAACGGAAGGCCGACGAGGCGAAACGTCTGCAAGAAGAGCGCGAACAGTTAGCGGCACAGAAAGCGCGCTTGGAGGAGGACCGCCGTGCCGCCGCGGCCGCAGAACGGCGCCAAGAGGAAGCGGCACGCCGGCGAGAACGAGAGCGCCTGGCAGCGGAGGAAGAAGAGCGACACAGAGTGGTGACGAAGCCGACAACTCCGAGTCAGCCGGCAGAGAAACATACTGACACGCTTGATTCTATTACAGACATGGCCTGCAAATTGTGGGGACACTGCGATTCTAATTTCCGTTCAGGCAAATAGCAGCAGGAGCGGGGTCGGAGTCAGATATCTCCGCCACGTTAGGAGAGCAGCAGGGGGTATGACTGAAGCGCTAAACCAGGAGGCAAGAGATTGGTCCACACGACACTAGCGCCTGTCCACCGTAGGGGCGAAGCATTTGCGTGTCAGGCTCCCCACAGCGTTGGTCTATCCGGGGCAAATGCTTCGCCCCTACCCACTGCAGTGACCGACTGAGACGTGTGAGTGCGTATGGGCCAAGTGATTTCCCACAAGTATGAAGAAATCGAACGGCTCGGTCAGGGGGGAATGGGGGTGGTGTACAAAGTCCGCCATACCGATCTTGATACGATCTTCGCTCTCAAAGTTCTCCCTGCCGATTTGCTGGCAACCCCAGAGCTGGTGAAGCGCTTCTATCGCGAAGCGCGGGTGATGGCGCGGCTCAACCATGCCAATATCGTGCGAGTGCTGGATATTGCGCGGGACGAGAGCCTGAACATTTATTACTTCGTTATGGAGTACATCCAGGGGAAGACGCTCAAACAGTACCTGAAGGACAAAGGGCTGCTCCCGTTGCCCGAAGCCCTGGAGATTGGTTGTCAAATTGCCCGCGCGCTCGTCTATGCGCATCGGCAAAGCCCGCCGGTGATTCATCGTGATATCAAGCCCGAGAATATTATGATCGAGGAACCACGGCAGCGCGTGGTAGTATTAGACTTTGGTATCGCTAAACAGCTGGAGGCGGAATGTCAGTTTACCGTAGCGGGAACTCCCCGGTACTGTGCTCCAGAGCAACTCCTGGGAAAGCCAATCACTGGCAGTGTCGATGTCTATTCGCTCGGACTGGTGATGTATGAGATGATTACGGGCACGCCGTTTTTTGCCAAGCTTGATCAGAAGGCCATACTCACGCAGGCGTTAGACAAGTCGCGAGAAAATGAACCGTTCTTTGAGCCTCCTTTGCCTCCTGCCCTGACGGCTACTATAACGAGAGCGATCAGGAAATCGTCCGAGAACCGTTATGCCACCATGTTGGACTTTCTGCGGGACCTTGAATCGTGCCGGCGCACCGCGCGCCTTGAGAACGAAGCCACGCCGGTCCTCCCTAGCGCCGCAGAACAGGAGCAGCCGTGGCGAGGCCAGGCTCCTGTGCCCCGAGCGTCAGAGCAAGAAGCGTTGCTCTTCTTAGAGGGGAGACTCAATCGCGAGCGTTTCACGGCAGAAGCCTTTCGCTCGCTTATCGTAGCAACTGCCGAGAGTCAAAGTGTGGGAGACCGGCAAATCGAAGTCTTCCACGTGTTGATGAGCCTGATGAGAGGAGCGTACTTGGAGGGGTTTTATCACTACCTGACCGGGGATACGGGGAAGGAACTCGAGGCCAAACTAAAGATTTTGCGCGCGCGTATCCGGCAAGCGTATCGCCGTCCCGTGGTCGAAAAAAAGCTCATTGTACGAGAACTCTATCGCACTGACGGAACGCCGGCAGTGCTGGCGCTTCTTGACGCCGCTGCCCTGCTCGCTAGGCCTAGGCCGATTGCAGAGAAACATCTGGTCACAGCGTTGCTGAGAGAAGCGCCCGCGGAGTTACTGTCGATCCTCCAAGACAGTGGGCTGACGACTGCGAACTTGCAGCGTTATATCCGAGAAAATACGTGAGCCATGGACGGGAAAGGACTGTACGAAGACTGTATGCGCAATCGCGTCGCTCTGGTGTGGCTGATCCTGGGCGGTAGTCTGTTATGGATAGGCGCCTTTGGTTGCACAGCGAAGAGACCCGCTGAAACCCCGGCTGCTGCCTCCTCGGAGAAGCAGGCAACCCCTGAACCCGAAAAGACGAAAGTTATTGTTCTGCGGCTGGAAAATAAGACAAGAAAGGGCAAAAAGGACGAGAGTACGAGTGAGGATCGCTTGTTTGGCAACGGGATGAGGACGCAGCTTGTGAACGCACTTGAACACACCGGACGGTTCACCGTCGTGGAAAATGAGGGGCCGAGAAAAGTCTTACAACGCGACGCCGTGACGGACTCTGGAGAGATAAGAGAGGCGGCCCGGAGTCGCCTCGGTTCACTCAGTGGTGCGGAATTTCTCGTCGCAGGAACGCTGCAGACCTATCAATTGAGCGCAGAGAGCAAGAATGTTGGTATTGACGCCGACCTGTTTTTTCGCGAATCGCAGGCGAGAGCGACCGACGCCACCGAGGGTGTGGACACGGCGAAGCGAGTTTTCGAGAATCTGAAGCCGCAAGACACGGACCGCGTCGAGCTTGAATTATGGCTGTTTGACGTGAAGACCGGCAAAAGGATCGCTCTCACCACCATTGCCGGGATTCCCGGCGATTCCGGCGGGGTTATTGGCGGTATGTTTGGTCAGCAGCTAGCCGCTGTTTCTGGTGAGATGAAGACCCCCATGCAGCGAGCGCTCCGCGGGAGTGCGATCAAGGCGGTGAACTGGATTGCGGAGCAGGGAGAGCGATTCCGTCTGCAGCCTAAGTCTGAGCCACCACCCTCCACGCAGAAGAAACCGAGCCCCGCTTCTCGCTCAGGACCAAAGCCCGATGGTCAAGGCGCGAAGCCTTCGACAACGCGGATACCTCGTGACGGTGAGAACAAGCCCGGCTCCAGCGCACCAGAGGGCGCTGGAGAGCCTACAGGGGACACACCAGCTAAACGTCAGTGGGGCAAATAGCCGGAGAATTTCTTTCCCCAGAGCAATGACAACGAGGCTCTTATGGCTCATGATCGGAATACCTTGCTTCCACAACCCTCGCTCGAATGTCCGACTTGCGGTAGCAACGTGCTCCCCGAAGAGACCGAGTGTGGCGTGTGTGGTACCACCTTACAGAGCGACGTTCCACTCCCTTTTCTGCAGGACGAGGCAACACCGACCAGCTTTATCCCACCGGAATCAGAAGCCTTGTCGTCAACGGTGAACCTTCCTCCGCTAGCGCCACCGCGCTCTGCAACCGCACAAGAAAATCAGGCCAAGCCTGCTCCGGTCTTAGCTTCGTCTCCTCTCTCATCGCGGCCGGCACCTCTTCCCGTGCAAGAGGATTTATCCCGCACCCAACCAATTTCGCAATCGGTATTGTCACGTCTGGTGTCATTGCGTGCGTCCGTCACGTTCACACGGATGGATCTCATCGGGGTGGCGCTTGCTCTCATAATACTGAGTTTCCTGGCTGGATACTTTATCAAGGCAAGAACTCAAAGTCAGGAAACCAGTGGCGGTCCCATGACGCTGCTACCTCCTCAAGAGGTCGGACAAGTGACGACGGCTGATCAACTTATACCTATTTTTGTCTTTGGGGCGGACTTGAATGATAAACTGCGTGGCGTTGCTGCGCTCCGCGCGCATGTGGAAGCAGGCTTACCGAGAATCCGTGACGTCTACGCTGCACAGCTCGTGACAAACCCGCTGTCGCTTGGGACACTGGTTCTTGAGTTCCAGGTGACTCCAGCAGGTCAGGTCTCTCGTGCGGCGCTTCATGCGACGGGTAGCCTCAGTCCAGAACTGCAGCAACTAGCCCTCAACATCGTCAAAGACTGGCGATTCCCCCCCACGCAAGGAGGGGAGGTGAAAGTTTTCTACCCTGTGCTCTTGGCTCCAGGGAAGGTCGAAGCGGCTACCCTAGCTGCGCGCCTCACAGAGGTGTGGCCGGGATGGTATAAGGTGCTCGCGGCCACCTCTGTTCCCGTACGTGCGCAAGCAAGGGTTGATGCCCAGGAGGTCGGTGAAATCGGACCTGGGTTAAGGGTCTATGTCATAGGTTCTCGGGAAGGCTGGCTTGAAGTGCTCTCTGAGGGGGAGGTTGGCTACATACAGCGAGAGGCGCTTTCTCCCAGAGTCGAGAATCCAACTCCCGTGGGCAAGAAGGGGTGAAAGGTGGAGTGCCCTCACTGCCTGGCGCACCACAACTGAGCGACCAGCATGCCCCGAGCTGGGCTACCAGCGGTTTCGCTGTCGTAACTGCAGCGAAGTCGAAGGGCTCCTCGCCATGACCCCTCATAATCAACGTAGTAGTAGTTCATCGCAATAGAGATGAGGGGTGTCATTCTGAGCCGAAGCAGCGCGGAGGCGAAGAATCTCGCTCTACCAGCGCCTGACCCTGAGATTCTTCGGCCTGCGGCCTCAGAATGACAGACCATCAAAATCAATGCGTCAGACTAGTAGGCTCGTATGGCCGAAGACCTGTCCCCTACACCGCTTAGTATTGGTCACCGCAGATCATACGGAGTTCCCAGTTCTCTACCTCGGTAACCCTCCGCTCTGCCAGGCGCCATTCGCCGTTGAACATCGTGGCGTTCATGCACTGCCCTAAGAGTGATGGGCGATAAGTCGTGTTTGGCAAGGGGCTCTCGGCCGGCGTGAAGCCTTGTTTGTGGAGAGTAGCGACCATCGCCTCCGGTAGCGTGGCCGCCCAGAGTTCCAGACTGCCCAGGCCAACGGCGTGGATCGCGACCTGGAGCAACTCGGTCAGCACCTCAGGAGTAGTGGCCGCCCAATCGATGAGGTGGGTGGGGCCAGCCGTGGGCAAGAGACTCTGCTGCAGTACCAAGAATCCCTCAAGGGTGGTTTTTTGCCAGTAGAAAAATTGATACCGCGAGAGTGGCGAGCGAAAGCGCCAGGCATAGTAGTCGGAGTCCTTGTGCTGGCGAATCTTATCGGGTCTGTCTGTGCGTGCAACTACCGAGGCCATGTCCTCCACTCGCGGGTTCGAGGAGATCTGTATGTGACTGAACGACGAGGGAGAGCGTCTGAGTTGCGCCGCAGCACTCAAAAGCTTGTCAATGGCGGGGAAGTGCTTAACCCGCCGGGCCAAATTTTTCAGTGTTTTAGATTTTAGCAGCTTGCGGATGGGAGCCACTCGCGCCAGAGTGTCGTAAGTCCCAATGACCCGCCAGCCTTCGCTCAACGCGCAGAAGTAGACGGGTACGCCGGCACTGAAGCCCAAAATATACGGGAAGGCAGTTAACGCTCGGTCGGTATGCGCAAACTGCAAAAGCTGGCGTAAGAGACCACCGCGGCGATGCTCCGCGGCGATTGTCGTATCGCCCGCAGCCGGCATGATAAAGGCTTGCCCGGTATGGCCGATTTCCCATTGCGCGCCACAAAACCCGCGCATGCCGACCACGCGCTCATTATAGAGCGCAAGATGGATAAGCGGTTCGTTTAGATACGGGTTCTGTTCGTATTTCCACGTCAGATGGGCGGAGTTGAGCGCCAGATCGGGACTCCACAACGCGGTCTGTAATTGCACGACTTCTGCCCGGTACTGTGGCTGATAGCGGGTGAAACGATAACTCATGAACCCTCCCGTAATCCTACAATGACACCATGCTTAGAGGTGTAGCCTGCAGGAGCACGACAGACGCCGCTCAAGCATAGCCAGGAGCCGCCGCGACAGTTGGCTCACGGGTTTGGCGTGAGTCTGGGCTTTGTCCAAGATCGGCAACAACCAGCGGGGCGTGGTCACTGTGTGCCAGCCACTGCCCAGGCTGTCCAACCCATACCGACACCGGGCGAGAGAACCATGCCCGAGGCATGAAGCAGTAGTCGATGTGATAGCCCTGATGAGGTCTTTTTAGGAACCACAGCGTCGGCTGTCGCTCTTGTGCAAAAGATTCTCCGGTTACGGTGTGGTAGGCACTGGCAAGCCCGAACTCTGAGAGAACTGCCGCGATTCCCGCGAAGTTCGTGGGTTTGCCCGGCCGATCCCAGAAGACGCTGTTGTTGAAGTCTCCGGCGACTACAGCCTCGGTAGAGGCAAGAAAGCGCCGATAGAAATGCAGGGCGTCCGGCATCGTGCCGCCCGACCCGACACGGAAGTTGAGCGCCCAGACCGCGAGCAGGTTGAAGCGCTGACCTCCCTTTACCTCAAGCGGCAGAAAGACCGCGAAGCGGGGATCATAGTCGGGAGAACGAGTCAAGCGCAGGTTGCCAAAGCTAAAAACCCCGAGGCCTTTGTGGCGTGACCGCTCCTGCCACTGGGCGTCGGTGAACGTAAAATCGGGGCACTTCGCGACAATCACGTCCGGGGCGGCACACTCAGGCAGAATCGCCAGGTCGGGCTGGAGGTGACGCAGCAGCGCAATCTTCTTGTGAGCCGCCATGTTGATGTTCCACACCAGGATGCGCAGACCTGCTCGACCGCCGGTCGGTCTGCTCTCAGCAGACCGACCCTTCGCCTTTGTCCTGCCGTCCCCGTCAGAGCCCTCCTCAACGGGGCTCGGTGCTTTCCGGTGTCTCAAGATATCCCCCTGCCTCAGCCCGTTCTAACGTCGCCAGGATCGTCTGCACCAGTTGTCGTGCCGACTCCACGCTGAGTTCCACCGCCACCCGCGCACCCGGCCCCTCTGCCTCATTGACAAAGTCGATGTTCAGCGCATGTTCCAGCGGCGCGTCGAACGGATGGTCATAGGACACGTTAACCTCACCCAACGTGAACCATCCCTTTGCTCCCTTCCCTTTGCCCCAGATCTTCGCTTGGTTGACAATCATGGTACACATCATCGTACTCCTTTCTGTGCTCACTTTACCGGCTACGCTGTTTTCGCCGGCGTACTCAGATACTTTTCCAGGAAGGCAAATACCTTCTTCCAGCCGTCCACCGCCTGCTCCTGCCGATAGGCTGGCCGGTCATAGTAGAAGAAGCCGTGGCCAGCGTTGGGATACATGTGGAACTCATAGGTCTTGCCGTGCTTCTTGAGCTCCTGCTCATGCTGAGCCACCTGCGCTGGGGAGGGGCTCTGGTCCTCCTCGCCAAAGAGCCCAAGGAGCGGGCACGACAGGTCTTTGGTATAGTCAATCGGGGCAACGGGTTGCTTGGGGGTGAGATCTTCCTTTGTCATCACCACACGCCCACCCCAGCAGTCCACGGCTGCGTCAAAACCCTTCACGCGACACGCCACGAGGATGGTCTGGCGGCCTCCGG
>JACQEL010000054.1:2095-2775 GCA_016200595.1 Deltaproteobacteria bacterium | reverse complement strand
TGCGGGTGCCCAAACGCTGGAGCAAGCGTTGGCGGCGGCGCAACGGACCCTCGCCCTCAATGATGTCTCCCCCTTTGGTCACGCGATCTTGGGCATTGTCTATCTGTGGCAAAAACACTATGAGCAGGCCATGGCCGAGATGGAGCGAGCCATCGCCATCGAGCCCAATGTTGCTGAGGGCTATGCGTTGCTGGCTGAGACGCTGAGCCGTGTCGGCAGGTCGGAGGAGGCGGTCAGGATGGCAGAGCAGGCGTTGCGCCGCAAGCCCGATGTTGCAGATCAGCACTTAAACAGCGTCGGCACTGCCTATGACTTGGCTGGGCGGCCTGAGGAGGCAATTGCCCCGCTGAAGCAATTTCTCACTCGTTACCCTAATATTCTGGGTGCCCACCTTACCTTGGCTGCGGTCTACAGTGAGTTAGGCAAAGAGGCAGAGGCCCGAGCCGAGGCGGCGGAAGTGCTGCGGATCAATCCCCACTTCTCGCTAGAGGTTCACAAGCAGAGAGTACCCCTCAAAGATCCGGCGATGTTGGAGCGGCATCTGGCGGCGTTGCGCAAGGCGGGGCTAAAGTAGAAGAAGCTCTCAGCAGTCAGCGATCAGCAATCAGCCAATACAAATGAGGATCTGTTGTTGAGGCGCCACAATGACAGAAGCACGACCCCCAACCCAACGACCCGGA
>JACQEL010000054.1:0-2084 GCA_016200595.1 Deltaproteobacteria bacterium | reverse complement strand
GTCAGCAATACTGGACCTTTGATTTCGGCTTTCCAGTCCGATAGTTTTGCGCTGTTGACTCACATTTGGATGAGTTGGCGGCGCGGGCAATTGCCAAACGCCTAGGCGTGAAACTCTCCGGGTTTCCCGGCGTATTACTGCTGGCAGTGCAAGGTGACCTGATTACAGCGGAAGAACTGAAGATACGGTTAGAGAAATGTCGCGCGCAAGGGACGCACTACGGCGTGCCTTTTATCAAGCAGGTGTATGAAATGGCGAAACAAGGCCGGAGGAAGATATGAAACGTAAGTCAGCGCACGAACCGAAAGCCAAAGTCATGAGCGCGCCGGAGGCATGGGACGACGCCCGACAACTTGCTGAGGTGTTGCGACAGAATTTGTTGAAGGCCGAACCAGTGATCAGGCTCCCTGTTCCCCTTTCGGTCTTTCTCTCAGCACTGGACAACTTGAGCCGAGAGGAATTGATGATTGTACGCAAACGCTTAGAAGAACGGTTGGCCATCTGAAGCCCAGAAGGGTTTGCCCAGAAGGTTTCGCGCGGTTACGACAGCTGGCCGGGCCCGACACCATTTGTATCTCCGATGGAGTGTATCGAAAGGAACCGACGTACCCTATCAACCTCCATACACTCACTGTGCTTAACTGGTCGTTAGGCTACCCCCGCGGATGAAATTTTCTATGCACCTCACGCAGGCGTTCGCTACTGATGTGCGTGTAGATCTGGGTCGTGGCAATATCTACGTGTCCCAGCATAGCCTGTACGGCACGCAGATCCGCTCCGCCATCAAGCAGATGAGTCGCGAAGGCATGACGGAGGGCATGGGGGTACACTTTGCCGCCCTCCGAGCTCTGTTGAGCGTAGCGGTTGAGCAGTTGCCAGAACCGCTGACGAGTCAACGGCTTCGCCGAGCGCGTGAGAAAGAGGTAAAGACTCGAACGACCTTTGAGGAGCAGCGGTCGAGTGGTGTTGAGATACATCAAAGTTTTCTCTTTCGCGCGGGACCCTAGCGGCACCACACGTTCTCGTCCTCCTTTGCCGCGGACCCGCACGAAACCCGCCTCAAGGTTGATCTGTCTGACTTCGAGCCGGACCAACTCGGACACGCGCAGACCGGTGGCATACAACAGCTCAATCATCGCTTGATCGCGGGCACCTAAGGGAGTCGCGGCATCGGGGATGTCGAGCAAGGCTTCGACTTGTACGCGTGAGGGCACCTCCGGTAAGTGTCGGCCAATTTTCGGTAAGAGCAGGTGGGCCGTCGGGTCGCTGCCGGGAAGGGCGTCTTCGCGCTGCAGAAAACGGAAAAATCTTCTGAGCGTGGTCAGGACGCGGGCCTGGCTGCGAGCCGAGAGCCCGTGATCACGGAGTGTGGTTAAAAAGCCGATCAAATGACGCGAGCCGGCCGTATTCGCGTCTTTCACTTCTTGTGTTGTCAGATAACGGCAAAAGCTTGCCAGATCGCGACCGTACGCCTCAATCGTATTTGCCGCCAATCCCTTCTCGACCGTCAGGTACGCCAGAAAGGCATCAACCTGGGTGTCCGGCAGAGAGGGGCGGGCATCAGACGCGGCGCGATTTGCCATTATGAGCCTACACCTTTATCAATAAGCTGATTGCGCAGGGCATTCGCTACACTCTCCGGGTCGGGCACCTTCTCTCCGCGGTGATCGGTGACATAGAAAACGTCCAGCACCTGATCGACGTTAGTGGTGATCTTGGCCAGATGGATTTCCAGACCAAGCTGAAAGAGCGCATATGTGATGGTAAAGAGTAACCCCATACGGTCAGGCGCAGTGATATCGATCACTGTGTAGAGTGGCGAATCCGTGTTATCGACGGTGACCTCAGTGGGAATACGCGACTTGTGCTTGTTCAGGTATGACGGCGGGGTAGCGGCACGCAGCATGTCCTCCATCGTGCGTTCCCCACGCAGCACAGCGCCTAGGCGCGCATACACCCGCGTCCAGGTATCCGCATCCATTACCAATTCGCTGCGCTCGGCATGCGAGAGGCGGAACACGTCAAGCGCGATACCCTCCCGGCTGGTGGTGATCCGTGCACCGGCAATATTGAGCCCCTGGGCG
>JACQEL010000372.1 GCA_016200595.1 Deltaproteobacteria bacterium | reverse complement strand
GATCACTCATGGATAGTGTCCTGTGCTACTTCCTGGCCCGGCAGTCTGGTCGGCCGGTGAAGATGGTGATGAGCTATACTGAGGAGTTGATGGCAGGCAATCCGCGCCACGCGGCGGTGCTCACTTTCCGCACCGGTGTCACCCGGGACGGCCACATGACAGCTCGGCAGGCGCGCCTGGTCTTCAACTGTGGCGCCTACGGGGCTTTTATCCCCCTGCACACCGTGCATGGTGGGGTGCACGCCGGTGGTCCCTACCGCGTGCCGCATATCGAGATCGAGTGTCTGCGGGTGTACACCAACGCGGTCCCGGCTGGGCATATGCGCGCACCGGGCGCGCCGCAAACTATCTTTGCAGTGGAGAGCCACATGGACATGATCGCGTACGAGCTAGGCCTTGATCCGTTGGAGTTTCGTCTGCGCAACGCGCTGGTCGAAGGCGATCCATCTCCCCTGGGCGAGCGCTGGCAACACCTCCGCTGCAAAGAAACGTTGCTGGCCGCGGCGCAGGCGTCCGGGTGGAGCACGGAGAAGCCGCGCAACGTCGGACGAGGTCTCGGCATGTATGACCGCGAGCCCGGCGCCTTTGGTCCGTCGAGCGCAACGCTCAGCATCGACGCCGAGGCTAAGGTGATGCTGCTCACTGGCGCGGCTGACACCGGCACCGGCTCCTATACCGTGCTGCAGCAGATCGTTGCCGAGGAACTCCAGCTGCCACTGACAGCGGTGACGGTGGTCCAAGGTGATACTGATACCGCCACCTTCGAGGTTGGCGCGGGCGGTAGCCGCTTCACGCATACCGCTGGTCAAGCCACCCTGACGGCCGCGCAAGAGCTCAAACAAGCCCTTATCACTCTGGCAGCAGAACGCTTGGGCCGTGCGCCAGCGCAGGTACAGATGCGCCAAGGCCGCTTTCTCACAGATGAGGGCCGAAGCCTCGATCTGGTAACATTGATGACCTGGGCAGCGGAGCAGGGTACTATTCCGCTCGCCCGCACTGGTAGTTATCTCCCCGGGAGCCCGGTCGCGGTCACGTCCTTCTGCGCTCAGGTTGCCGAGGTAGAGGTGGACCCTGAGACTGGCCAGGTCCAGCTCCGCAAGCTAGTGACCGCGCACGACGTTGGCACCATCATCAACCCGCTCACGCATCAGGGGCAGATCGAGGGTGGTGTGGTGCAGGGCATTGGCCAGGCGCTCACCGAACATTTGCAGATGCAGGACGGGGCGGTGACTACGGTGCACCTGGGGGACTATAAACTGCCGACGGCGATGGACATCCCGGAGCTGACCACCGTGCTCGTCGAGACCCTAGCCGGTCCGGCACCCTATGCCGGCAAGGCGGTCGGTGAGCTCAGCAACGTGGCTGTTCCTGCGGCTGTTGCTAACGCGGTCTTTGCTGCGGTGGGAGTCCGACTTACGGAGTTGCCCATCACTGCAGAGAAAGTGTATGCCGGACTGCGGGCCAAGGAGGGTCGGAAATGAGAACGCTACAGTTACGAGTGAATGGTGAACCGGTGGCCCGAGAGATTCCTGACAACCGGCTGCTAGTCGATTTTCTGCGCTATGACCTGGGCCTCACCGGCACCAAAGAAGGCTGCAGTGTGGGCGTATGCGGCGCCTGTACAGTGCTGCTGGATGGACAGCCAGTGAGTTCTTGTATCGCCCTGGCCGTCATGGCCGACGGCTGTGAGGTGACCACCATCGAGGGGCTGGCGGAGGATGATCGGCTGCATCCGTTGCAGCGGGCCTTTATCGAGTATGGCGGCTTTCAGTGCGGAATCTGCACCCCTGGCCAGATCATGGCCGCCAAGGCGCTCTTGGACGTCAACCCGCATCCGTCGAAAGAGGAGATTCAAGGGTGGATGATGGGCAACCTGTGCCGTTGCACCGGTTACTATAAGATCATTGAGTCGATTCAGGCAGCAGCCGAGGGGAAGGGTGTGTCATGATCTCGTTCAGCTATCTTGAACCGGCGGATATCGACGAGGCGCTGGCCGCCCTGGCCCGCTATGGTGAGGAGGCGAAGGTCCTTGCTGGCGGGACGGGGCTGGTCAACTTGCTGAAGCAACGGCTCGTTCAGCCCACCTACCTGATCGGCCTTCGTCGGCTGGCTGGCCTCAAGAAGCTCTCCTATGACGGTACCTTGCGGATTGGCGCCCTGTGCACCCAGAGGACGCTTGAAACCTCGGCGCTGGTGCAAGACCACGTTCCCCTGCTGGCAGAAACCTGCCGGCAGGTCGCCACCGTGCGTATCCGTACCATGGCGACGCTCGGCGGTGCCCTCGCGCATGCGGACCCTAACCAGGACCCGCCGCCGGCGCTCATCGTGCTCGATGCTCGTGTTCGTGTTCGTTCACCACAACAGGAGCGCGAGGTTTCAGTTGACGCATTCTTTACCGGCTACTACGAAACTATCCTGGCGCCTGATGAACTCATTACCGAGGTGATTATTCCGCCGCTGCCAGCCGGCAGTGGCACGGCCTTCGTCAAATTTCTGCCCCAGACCCACGACGACTATGCCACGGTAGCAGTCGCCACGCGGATCACGCTGGACGGTGACCGCATTGCCGAGGCACGGGTCGCGCTCGGCGCGGCGGCAGCAACGCCACTACGCGCGACAGCGGTAGAGGATGCCTTGCGCAGCCAGGTGCCCACACCGACTGTGTTGCGTGAGGCGGCAGCTCTAGTGGCTGATGCGGTTGATCCGACCGCAGATTTTCGCGGTTCCGTTGCGTACAAGCGAGATATGGCCGTAGTCTTCGTGCAGCGGGCGCTGGCACAGGCAACTGCGCGGGCCCAAGCCGGCGGAGGCACTGCGTGAACTTCACGCACCGTTGTACCATCCCGGTCACGCGAGAAGCCTTGTGGCAGTTTCTGATGGACGTGCCACGGATGGCGACCTGCGTCCCTGGCGTTGAGAGTGTCACTCCCAGTGGCGATGACCAGTACAATGGCCGCATGCGGGTCAAACTCGGACCGATTCACCTCACCCTGCAAGGCGTGCTGACGATCCAGGAGCGGGACTCGCAACAGTGGTTAGCCGTGGCGCGGGCTGAGGCGAATGATCGGCGCGTTGGGGGTGGAGTCCACCTCACGGCTCACCTGACCCTGGTCGAGAGTGGGCTAGCAGCGACGGAGCTGGCTGTCGAAACCCAAGCACGATTCCTGGGCAAACTGGGGGAATTTGGACAGCCAGTGATCCGCAAGCAGGCAGACGCTATCATTGCCGAGTTTGCCCGTAACGTTGCCGCCCACTTCCGCAGTGCCACAGTGGCACCACCGCATGAGGAAGAGCAGAGCGAACTCGCTGTCCCTCAGCCGCGCGGGATGCCCCAGCCCCAGACTTCCGCCTCTCCTTTGCCAGTCAGGCCGATAATCGGCATGGCTGTGGGACTCGGGTTGGCGCTTTTGCTCTTGGCCGTGCTGCCGCTCCCTGCGTCACCGCTGCTGGCTTGGTTGCTGAGGGGGATAGTGGGAGTGGGGTTGACGCTGTTGGGAGCGGTAGCGGAGAGAGGGCTACGTTTGCGGTGGCAGAGAAGAGAGTGAAGAGAACTTCGAAGAGAACTTCCTATAGAAAAGCTACAGCAAGATGTGGAGTGAAGAAAAGCTCTGACTGTTTGTGTGCCACTGGCGGCTTGTCCGCCAGTGCGGCCGGACAGCACGGGTAGCAAGCTACCCGTGGCACCCGAAAATCCACATCTTGGTGTGTTTTCCCTATAGTAGTCCGTCCGGGTGGTTTTGAGGAGTCATGGCGAGGAGCGAAGCGACGACGCAATCTCGCTAACAGTAGCCCCCTACAGAGATTGCTTCGCTCCGCTCGCACGGACAACCCCTCAGGTTCAAGCGGACGGACTACTAGCACGTCCGCAATAGATGATGAAGGGTGAACCGTTGGATTATCATTCCCGCGAGCGCGGGAATCCAGACAGGGTAACCGTCGGCTGCTGCTCGTTCTCTCCGAATGCCCGCCTGCGCGGGCATGACGCTCTCCGACCCTTCAAAATCAGCACGACGGGGACTACTAGTCCTTCTTTTCCCGTTCACGATAGTCACCAAAAGTTTTGTCGCGAAGGGACAAGGCTTGACGGACGCCTTTCCTGAGCTCCTTGAGATAGGAACGGCTCGCTTCGGTAGTAAACGCCAGGGCCTGCAGCTCGGTGCCGGCGCGGATAGCAGCGCGCACACCCATGATCTCCATCGCCCGATGCACCGAACGTTTGTTGATCTGCTGTAAGTCGGTAGGAATCTTGGCTACCCGCTCAGCGATCTCCAGCACTCGCGCTTCCAACTCTGCGGCAGGAAAGGCCCGGTTGGCAAAGCCTTTCTGCGCGGCTTCGACTCCGCTGATGGCATCGCCGGTCAGCATCATTTCCATCGCATCCCGCATGCTCATCAACCAGGGGTGGAACTGCATGTCTGGTGGACTCATCAACCGCACCGGGGGATAGCCGATCTGCGCATCTTCGGCCACATAGACGAGGTCACAAGCAGTGGCCAGTTCGCTCCCGCCAGCCAGACAATAGCCGTGCACTTGCGCGATGACTGGCTTACTCAGGTCCCAGATGCGGAAGGAGCCTTCGATCACATGTCGGGCCCATTGTCCCGCGCCACCTGCCGTGTAATAGGGCTGAGCTTCGGCGTTATTACTTCCCAGGTCGTAGCCCGCCGAGAAGCACACACCAGCGCCGCGCAGGATGCTCACACGTACCTCCGGGTCGCGGTCCGCTTCTTCTAGCGCCTGCAGGATCTCAGCGCGCAGTTGATTGTTGAGCGCGTTGCGCTTCTCCGGCCGGTTCAGCGTGACGCGGCGCACCGCTGGTTGTGGGTCGTCGATCAAAATGCAGTGATAGCTAGCCATAGCAAATTTCCTCCTTTTCAGTACTTCTCTGTCGCTAGATCCTGCCCCCCTGTTCCCACAGGCTTCCGCGACATGCAGATGAGTGCAGTGATGCAAGTATACCCTCACGTAGGTAACCTTCCTATGTCCTTCTGCAGAGGCAGTGAGGCGAGGAACCTGCCGAACGGGAGAAGAGAACCCAGTGTGTTATAACGGTGTACGAATGGTTTGTCGTACAGCTTAGGGAGCTGCCGATCCCCATGAATCATGTTACTTGTCAGTCAACTATTAGTCTGTGAGGAGGCCCTATGGATATCGGTAAAGTAGGCATTTGGTTTTTCCTCGACGCCATGACGGCGCCGGAAAGCGCCCAGTTTGCCCAGACGGTCGAGAAGGCGGGCTACAAAGCACTGTGGATCCCGGAGGCGGTCGGTCGCGAGCCGTTTGCACATGCGGCGTATCTGCTGGACCACACCGAGCGTCTCTCCATCGCCACCGGAATCGCGAATATCTGGGCACGGGATGCGATTACGATGGCCGCAGCGTCGAAGACCGTCGCGGAACTCTCCGGGGGACGCTTCGTGCTTGGCATCGGCGTGAGCCATAAGCCCTTGGTGTTGAACCTGCGTGGTCACAGCTATGACAAGCCGTATAGCTATATGAAAGAGTATCTCCCGAAGATGAAGAGTGCGCTCTACCGGGCGCCCGCGCCAAAAGAGGAAGTCCCGGTCGTGATCGCCGCGCTGCATCCCAAGATGCTCGCGCTGTCGGCGGCTGAGACCCGCGGTACGCATACGTATTTCGTGCCGCCGGAGCATACCGCGAAAGCGCGCGCGCAAATCGGTCCCGAGCCGTGGATCTGTGCCGCACAGGCGGTGATTCTCGAACAAGACGCGACCAAAGCTCGCACGATGGCGCGCCAATATATGAAGACCTACGTTCCCCGCTTGCCGAACTATACAAACAACTTGAAGGCCCTGGGAAAATACACCGACGCTGATTTTGCGAATGGCTGTAGCGACGGCCTGGTTGATGACATCGTGGCCTGGGGCAGTGAGGAAAAGATTCGGGACCGCATCGAAGCGCATCTCAAAGCTGGAGCCACGCACGTCTGCATTCTGCCCATCCGCGCGGACAACGAATCGCTTCCGGACTTGCGCGCCGTCGAAGCCTTCGCGCCGCGCTAAGAGAAGGCTCATTTCTCGGCATGGTGCCGCCAGTAGGTAGGGTGCACTCTGCGCACCCTGAAGGGCTGGGAGCGCGGGCGTCCCGCCCGCTGTGAAAAGCGACCAAGATGGTCGCGCTCCCAGGATGCATCCAAATGAAATTGCTCTATTTCTCAACCAGGCGAAAGCGGATGCCACAGATGTGGACAACATCGTCAGAGAGACGATGCCCGCGACGTTCGGCAGCGGCGAGCAAGCGCGAGCGGTCTGCGACCACGAGATCCAGGCCGCCGAGTCCTTCACCACGGCCATCGGTATCTTTGACGAAGCGAATGCCGGCGTTGTCCAAGCGTAGGTTTGGCTGACCTTCCGCGTTTGCCCCTACCGGCAGCTCTACGATCTGACCCCAGCGAGCGGCGAGATCGGCAGGATCAGGCGTCTGGACCTCCGCAGCGGCGATGCCGCGTACGACGTCGGTGCGGACAGCCGATTGCCAATTGCGGCCTGCGGGAGCCCAGGGGCCGTCGAGTGCGTCGCCGCCGACCTGCTCATCGATTTCCAGAAGACAGCCGCCGGTATCGCGCGGGTGAAGCTGCATGATGCGGAATTTCGACTCATCGTGCTCCAATACCTTACGAACGCCCAGCTCTGCCGCATGGCGTTTGCGGGGCGCGTGGTCATCGCATTGGAGGATAACCATGTAGCCGCCATCCCCGCTACGCCGGTCGAGGTAGCGTCCTCCGGCAGTGCCTTCACGAATCGGCGCCACG